>JAFWJY010000101.1 GCA_017514525.1 Solobacterium sp.
CCTGGAAGATCTCCAACGATCAGCAGCTGGAGGACTTCTATAAGCAGAATCTGAAGACCCAGTATATTATGGAAGAATTCGTTCCGGGCTATATCGTCAGCTTCGATGGCATTACCAACCAGGACGGAGAAATCATCTTCCGTACTTCCCATGTGTTCCCGAATCCGATCATGGATATCGTCAATACCAAGGGTGAATGTTTCTATTACAGCGTCCGGAAAGTTCCGGAAGATCTCGACAAGATGGGTTCAGCTGTCATCAAGGCGTTTGCGATCAAAGGTCGTTTCTTCCATACGGAATATTTCCGCCTTGAGGAAGACAAACCGGGCCTTGGCAAAAAAGGAGACCTCGTAGGACTGGAAGTCAACATGCGTCCGCCGGGAGGCTATACGCCGGATATGATGAACTTCGCCAATGACATCAATGTCTATCGCATTTATGCCAACATGGCGATGTACAACGAAGGTCTGTATCAGACCGATCGTCCGTATTACTGCGTTTATACCGGAAAGCGCGATTATATCAATTATCAGAACTCCATGGCTGATGTGTACAAGAACTATGGTCAGGCCATCTGCATGCACGAACGCATGCCTGGCATTCTTGGAACAGCGATGGGAGATGACGCATATATTGCCCGTTTCAAAACGGAAGAAGAAGTGTATAAATTCATGAAGTATGTTTATGAACGCAAGCCTTCCGTTGAACGGAAAACGGAAGATGCGCCGAAACCAAAGAAGGCAAAGAAAAAATGAAAACAGAGTATTACAAGGAATACAGCAGCAATCTTGGCCGTGACATGGAATTCAAAGTCTATGGCCATGCCGGAAAACCGGTTCTGGTCTTCCCTTCTCAGGATGGAAGATTCTTCGATTATGAAAATCAGGGCATGATCGAATGCGCGCAGGCGTTCATTGATGCAGGACGGATTCAGATGTTCTGCTGCGACTCAAATGACGTAAACTCCTGGTCCTCCAAGAGCTGGGACAACCGGGCCCGGATTCAGAACCAGGAAGCTTATGTCCGCTATATCTGCGATGAACTGTGCCCGCGCATCTTTGACATCAACAAGGATGCCAACGACGGACATTATGCGGCAGGCATTCTGACCACCGGATGCTCGATGGGCGGAACGCACGCATTAAACTTCCTGCTGCGCAGACCGGATATCTTCTCCGGCTGCATTGCCCTTTCCGGAGCCTACAACGCAAGGCTGTTCTTCGGGGATTACTTCGATGATCTGGTCTATGCCAACTCTCCGGTCGACTACATCAACGGGATGCCGTACGATCATCCGTATGTTGAGATGTATCGTCACCGTGACATCATCCTGTGCTGCGGCAGAGGCGCCTGGGAACACCCGATGCAGGAGGACAGCGCCCGCATGAAGGAACTGTTCGAATACAAAAACATTCCGGCATGGGTAGATTTCTGGGGATCCGATGTCGCACATGACTGGCCATGGTGGCGCAAGCAGCTCCCCTATTATCTGAACTATGTATGCTAGACAGGATCGCACGTCCTGTCTTTTCTTTCCGCAATTGAGGCTAATTCATCTTTATTAATATGATAAAATTCATGTATTGCCGGAGGTTTTGCGTATGAGTGAAACGAATTTAAATGAAACCAGACAGGCGATTTCTCTTGATGATCATGAGCTGCTGATGCGGCTTGCCCGCCAGCAGAAGACAGCGATGCTGCATCGCCGCATTATTGCGTATGTGGAAGTCCTGATTCTGATTCTGCTTGTGGCAGGAATTCTGATCATCGGTCCGAGACTGATCGCCCTGTCGAACAGCATGGCAGACACTCTGGAACGGATTAACAATCTGATTGATCAGACACAGCCAGCTGTGGAGGGACTGTCCAAACTGGATTACGAGGGACTGAACTCTTCCATCAACAGTCTGACAGATTCTGTCGATAAGTTTTCCGGGTTTATGAATAATCTGTCAAAATTCAGCGGATTCAGCCTGTTCCGCTGATCCGTCAACAAAAGGAGGTTCGCATGAGCGAAGAAAAGGAACCAAAACCGCTGGTGGATACGGAATCCGCCGAAGCAGAGAAGACACATAAGAAAAAGGAAGAAACGACAACAACCTATGATGACGCGGATATTCC
Organism: Solobacterium sp.; assembly: GCA_017514525.1. Lineage (GTDB taxonomy): Bacteria > Bacillota_I > Bacilli_A > Erysipelotrichales > Erysipelotrichaceae > Bulleidia. Next base: position 2,122 of record JAFWJY010000101.1, read on the forward strand.
TGATCTTGCCAAACTGACAGCTATTAACTCCCGCGGTGACCATATGCAGTTTTCACTTGGCCGCAAGACGGAAGTCCGATACGGTGAAACGCCAAATATCGTAAAGAATGTTCTGACACTCGATAATGATATTCTCGGGGCACCCCAGTGCCAGATCATTCAGTCAGGAAAAAACTGGAAGTTCTATTCCAAGAATTTCTCCATCAGCACTTTCATCAACGGTGTTCCGGTACAGGATGAAACTCCTGTTGATCTTTCCGACGGATCATTGATCCGCTTTACCGCAGGCACCCGTTCCCAGGTGTTTATCTTTGAAGATTCCTATGACCCGAATGTGGAATGGAAATCGTATCTCATCAACCGCAAGAAGATAAAACCGATTACGATTTATTCCTCGGAAGCGCTTCGTCAGATGTCCGATACGACATTATCCCCCAAGGACAAGAGCGAGTATCCGCACGCGGAATTCGTTTATTTCAATGGTCAGTGGATGGTAAAGGATGTCAACATTGGACGCGGTATTACGATTAATGGAACAAAGATTACCGAGGCACGGCCGATCAATGTTTATGATGTGATCCGCATCGGACAGACGATTTTTGCCTATCTGCCAGGACGTCTGGTTTATAACCTTGCCAGCGGTACCCGCAAGAATCTGATCATCAGTATTGTGGAACGGTCCGTTCGGGATTCTCTGCTCAAAAAGCGGACACTGTTAAAAGATATTTCCCTCACGATCGAGCCGGGACAGCTTGTCCTTCTGCTTGGCGGATCCGGTGCCGGCAAAACAACATTCATCAATGCCGTTACCGGTTATGAACCGGCTAATGCCAAAGTGCTCAACGGCGGTGTCGACGTCTATGAAAACTACGATGCCATGAAATATGAGATTGGTGTCGTCCCTCAGCAGGATCTCTTGCGCGGTACCGATACGGTATACATGACGCTCTACAATGCGGCAGAGCTGCGGATGCCTTCAACCTATACTGATAAAGAAATCGCCCAGAAAGTGAATGACATCCTTGATGATTTCGGCTTGCTGGCGCATAAAGATTCCCTTGTCAAATCGCTTTCCGGAGGCCAGCGCAAGCGTCTGTCGATTGCCTGTGAATACATTGGCGACCCTTCCCTCTTCATTCTGGATGAGCCGGATTCCGGTCTCGATGGCGTTATCGCCCGGGAACTGATGGAGCGGCTTCGCAAGATTGCCGATTCCGGCAAGATCGTCATTGTGATCACCCATACGCCTGATCGCGTCGTTGATCTCTTTGATCACATCATTGTTCTTGCCAAGGATTCCTCCAAAGTCGGACGGCTTGCCTTCTATGGGACAATTGATGAGGCCCGCAAGTTCTTTGGAAAGACAAAGATGGAGGATATTGTCAAATGTATCAATCCACCGGAAGAAGGCGGAGAAGGCCGTGCCGATGAACTGATTGCGGCATTTGAAGAAGGACGGAAAAAGAAGGAGGAACAGGAAAATGCCTAGTTTTTCTGAAGCAACCGGCGAAAAGCAGAAGCATACCGAGCGAATCGGTCAGATTGGCATTTACCTTGGAAAACTGTTTCGCATCTTCATGAATGAGCGAAGCTGGAAAGTGTTTCCAATGGCCGCGGTTGTTTCGGCAATCGTTGCCTGTGTCTGCAACAATGTCTTCGTAAACATGGAAGGAACTCAGGTTGGCGCTCTGGCATTTGCCTGCGTATGTATCTGGAATGGATTCTTCAACAGCATCCAGGCCGTCTGTAAAGAACGCCCGATTATCAAGCGTGAACATCGTGCCGGCATGCATATCAGCTCTTACATCATGGCTAACATGATCTATCAGGCAATCCTGTGTCTCGGACAGTCTGTTATCCAGCTCATTGTATACTCCCTGTTCAAATTCCCATTCCCAGCTGCCGGTCCGGTAACCGGATCATTCATGGTCGATTTCTTCCTGACCCTGTTCCTCATCACCTATGCGGCGGATATGATGGCTCTCATGGTCTCCTGTATTGTAAAAACAACGACCACTGCAATGACAGTAGTACCATTCCTGCTCATCATTCAGCTCATATTCTCCGGCGTCGCATTCACACTCGATGGAGTTCTGGATCAGATTTCCTATCTGACAATCAGCCGCTGGGGTATCCGTACGATCTGTACGGTCGCAAACTTCAATGAGCTTCCATCCATTTCGCTGTATGCGGCAGTAAACAAGCTGACTTCTGTTCCGGAAGTATCGTTCATCTACAAATACATCCGCAATTCTTCCATGTGGCAGACCATTGGTGAAGTATCCACCAATAACATGAAGAATGTCGAATATGCATTCACCCTTCAGAATACTTTGACGGAATGGGGAGTTCTCTTAGGAATGGCATTGTTATATGCCGTTATCGGTCTTATCTTCCTGGAGAATATTGATAAAGACAAACGCTGATTTCAACTGACACGTGCTATAATCTTATGGCACGTGTTTCATTTGCGCCTGTGGTGAAACTGGCAGACACGATAGATTTAGGATCTATTGCCTCCGGCGTGCAGGTTCAAGTCCTGTCAGGCGCATTGAAAAAGGAACCGTTCTGTTTGAGCGGTTCCCTTTATTTTTGTCCGGAGTCGATTGTTATGACAGATCTTCACCGTTACTCAGAATACATTTCTTATACCAGTAGTAGGAATCTTTCAGTGACCGCCTGAAGGTTCCTTCTCCATAATTATTCGCATCCACATAAATCTGGCCATAACGCTTTGCCATCTCTCCTTCGCCATTGGATACCATATCCACACAGCCCCAGTAGAGATAACCCATTAATGGAATGCCGTCATAATCGACCGCATCCTTCATGGACTGGATATTGGCACGCATATACTCAATCCGGTAGTCATCATGAATCGTGCCGTTCTCATAGACATCATTCCAGCCGATGCCGTTCTCCACGCAGAACAGATCACAGTGATAACGATTGTATAAGGTATTCAATGTCAGACGCAGACACTGCGGATCGGTTGCCCAGCCCCAGGCATTGGTCTTAAGGTATGGATTCCGCACCATATGTGCCTGACTGCCTCCGTTTCCTTCTCCCGCCTCTGCATTTTCGTCATGACAGGTCATGACATGCGAGCCATAGCAGCTGAAGCTCAGGAAATCACACGGATAGTTCGCAATCGTTTCAAGATCACCTTCCTGCGCTGGAAGCGTAATGCCTTCCCGCTCATATTCCTTCTTCTTATATTCCGGATAACGGCCAAGCATCTGCACATCCGAATAAAACAGAATCTTATTAATTGCCTGCTGTGCCAGCAGCTGATCCGCTGGATCTGCGGTATACGCATACACCGGACCATACGCCAGCATCATTCCTACTTTGATATCAGGATGATGTTCATGCGCTTCCTTAACGGTCAGGGAAGACGCCAGAAACTGATGGAATGCCGCATTGGCAATATTCTGCGGATCCGCATGAATCAGACCGGCAGTCACAAACGGCGCCGCATCGATACAGTTGATTTCATTAAATGTCAGATAATACCGGACCAACCCTTTGAATCGTTCAAAGCAGGTTTTTGCATAGCGTACATACGCATCCACGAGATGCCGATTGTCCCAGCCATTGAAGCGCTGTGCCAGCGATAACGGGTTTTCATAATGAAGCAGCGTAACAACCGGTTCAATTCCATACTTCCGGCATTCTTCGAAGATTGCTTTATAGAAGCGAACGCCTTCTTCATTGACTGTTTCGTCATCTCCATTTGGAAACAGCCGTGACCACTTGATGGAAAACCGCAGACAATTGAATCCTTCTTCTGCGCATAAGCGGATATCTTCCTTCCAGTGATGGTAGAAATCCGATGCGATATGAGATGGATAATAGTATTTCTCATCATCCAGTACAACCGGAATCGCCCCTTCCGGCAAATGACGTTCTTCACTCCCAAAACAAAGCGGTGTCGAACCAGTTTCGCCGTTCTCCTTCTTCCAGGTAACCTGACGGCGAACGGTATGGGAACCGTTGGTCATGACATCCGCGGTGGAGAGGCCTGCGCCGCCTTCCATTACCCCGCCTTCATACTGGTTTGCGGCAGTTGCGCCGCCCCACAAGAAATCACGCTTAAATCCCATATTCAATTCCTTTCCATCTGTTTATTTCAGAAACATTCCGCAGTGATCATACAGATATCGTCCGACACCGTCTTCATCACAGTTATAATCGGTGATCGCATCCGCCATGGATTTTGTGTAGTCACTTCCATCCTTCAGGCAGACTCCCCATCCTGCTTCCTTCAGCATGAGCGCATCATTGTCATTATCCCCAAATGCCATAATGGCTTCCACCGGAATACCGGACTGTTCGCTGTATGCACGCAATCCAGCGCCTTTATTGACGCGTGGATCCATAAATTCCAGGCATCCCGGCGCAGTGCGTATGCCAATGTACCGTTCGCAGTTCAGCGTTTTCGCATGTGCCAGAACTTTTTCCTCATCTTCTGGATCGTAACGGAAGAGAACATTGTTATTGGGCCTGATATACAATCTTGCCTCATCACCATCGGTAACGATTACTTCAGTATGATTCCGCTTCATGGATTCTTCCTGAAAGATATCCATTCTTGTCGCAACCATATGTTCGTCTTCGTAGATGACCGCATTGAGATTCATTGGTCTCATCTGTTCAATGATTTCCTTCATGGACTCCCGTGACAGCAGATACTGATTCTTGACTGTTGGCTCATCACTTGTCCAAAGCTGGCCGCCATTCATACCAATGATGAAATCAAACATAAAGGATAGACCCCAGAATTCTTTCATGGTGAATACGCGCTGGTTGATTGCCCTTCCTGTTCCAAGACCGAACAGTATTCCATGGGTATGCAGGTCTTCGATTGCCTGACGCGTCATTGGATTCAGTTGGCCGCCTTTTAAGCAGAGTGTTCCGTCAACGTCCGCGCAGACTGCTTTTAATTCTTTAATCATGTTTCCTCACAATCCAGTTGTCATTATAACCTGTTTCGAGCAATTTCTTCGGAATGAGGCATATCGATGGAAACAGGACGGAAAATCGAGCATAATTGAGACAACGAAATGGAGAGTATATCCATGCAGGAAGTTTTGGAATTTTTGAAAAAGGCAGGCGTCTGGTATCTTGCGACAGAGGAAAACGGTCAGCCTCATGTACGTCCGTTTGGCGCACAGCACATCTTTGAAGACAAGCTGTACATTCAGACCGGGTTAAAGAAAGCAGTTGCCCAGCAGATGCTTAAGAATCCGAAGATCGAGATCTCCGGTATGGCCGATGGAAAATGGATCCGCCTGTGCGCTGAAGCCGTGCTTGATGAGCGCATTGAAGCTCAGCAGGCAATGCTGGATGCCAATCCGGCATTAAAGTCCATGTA
>JAFWJY010000102.1 GCA_017514525.1 Solobacterium sp.
GGTAGTCGCCTTCGGTAATCGTTTCATCATCGAAATCATATTTGACATCCCAGATTTCAACACGGGAGTTGTCTTCCATATTCCATGCGTACGCATCCGCCCAGCGGATCAGGTCGGTATCGAGCGCAACGGACTCGCGGATATCCGCAACCGTTGTATAGAAGTCGAATGCCTGAATGCTTTCTTCGTTGGACGCATCCTCAACCGCCTTAGGCTGAACAACATTGATGACAATATCGATTTCCGTACCGTTGTCTGTGCTGAACTTGCAGGGATACGAACCAGCTTCCGGTTTGAGGTCATAGCTTACCTTGGAGATGGACACATCCGCATCATCAAAGGTCCATGCCTGTGCATTGGCACGGGCAATGACTTCGCCATCCGTGAGGTTTTCAACGTCTTCAATATCCATGGAGAACGAAGTAGCGCTGATCTTTTCCTTCTTCTCCTCGTTTTCGACGATCTTCTCCCCTGTCACATGCATGGTAACGGTCTTGGAAGTACCGGAGCTTGTTTCTGCGACTACTTCATAATGCACGCCCTTAAAGAGCACTGATTTTACCTCGCCGTTGAGGAGTCCCTTGTTGCGCTCGACGATATCGATATCTTCCGGACGGATCATGATATCAACCGCTTCATTCTGTTCAAAGCCATAGTCTACGCATTCGTAGTCCGCATCATCAAAGGAAACGAGACGATCCTTCTTCATGACGCCGTCAATGATATTGGAGTCGCCGATAAAGCGGGCGCAGTATTCATTGATCGGTTCATTGTAGATCTGCACCGGGGTGCCGATCTGTTCGATCTCGCCGTCTTTCATGACAACGATCTTATCGGACATGGTCAGAGCTTCTTCCTGGTCATGTGTGACAAAGATAAAGGTAATGCCTACTTCACGCTGAATTTCCTTGAGCTCCAGCTGCATTTCCTTACGCAGGTTCTTATCGAGTGCGGAAAGCGATTCATCGAGCAGAAGGACGCGCGGTTCATTGACAAGCGCACGGGCAATCGCAACACGCTGCTGCTGACCGCCGGACATCAGTGTGACATCACGATGTTCAAACCCTTCCAGGCCAACCAGTGAAATCATACGCATGACCTTCTGGTTGATGATATCTTTCGGCATTTTCTTGATGTTGAGGCCAAAGGCAATGTTGTCGTATACATCCAGATGCGGGAACAGTGCATAATGCTGGAATACCGTATTGACATCACGCTTGTAGGCAGGCACATTGGCAATGTCTTCCCCATCCATGATGACATGTCCTTCGGATGGTTCCAGGAACCCGGCAATAATCCGCAGTAATGTAGTCTTTCCGCAGCCGGACGGACCAAGCAGTGTCACAAACTCGTTTTCCATAATGTCAAGCGAGATCCCCTTCAATACGACCTGCTTGTCGAATGTCTTCACAACATTCTGTACTTGAACCAGTTTTTTAGCCATTTCGTTTCCCCTTTCTCAGAAAATCGGCGGTGTGCTGATCCACAACACGACAGCCGTCTGACTTCCTTTATTTTCAAGCCAGTGCGCTTCCTTTCCGCTCATGCAGAAATTGTCACCTTTTTTCAAGGGCAAGCCTTTCTTGGTGCCCTCCCGGTACAGCAGGATCCTGCCTGCCAGTACATAGCCGAACTCTTCGCCCTCATGCGGTTCTATGACCGAAGTTGTATTGCCGGGCTTCAGTTCGACAAGAATCGGTTCCATCCGGTTTTTCTGTGCGTTTGGAACGATCCAGTGAACGGTTTCGTTTTCCCGTTCATCGATGAAGGCTTCATCCGGTGTAAACACAATGCGCTCATCGGTATCCTCCGCAAAGAACTTCGCCATCGTTGTGCCAAGCGCTTCCGTAATATCTTCCAGCGTTTGGATCGACGGGCTGGCCAGGTTGCGCTCCAGCTGGGACAGAAACCCTTTGGTCAGTTCCGTGCGGGACGCAAGCTCTTCCAGTGTGAGTCCGTTCTGAATGCGAAGCTGTCGTATTCGCTTTCCGATATCCACGAGACACCTCCTTTACCGTGTTTAGTTTTACTAAACAAATGATTTCAAAATATAAAACCAAGGTTCATTATACAGAACCTTGGCATAATTACAATAAGTTTTTAAACAATTTGTTTACAATTCCTAAACTTCACGCATGGCATGCATTCCGCCCTTTCCGCTCAGCCAGATAATGGCTGCCGCAAGACCGGCGATGCTCAGTACCAGTCCCGCGCCAAATCCCGGAGTATGATAGGTAAATTCCACCGTATGGGGTCCTTCGGGGACGATCGCAAGGATGAATCCGCCATCGCAGACCTGCCAGTCTGTTTCCGCGTCATCGATGCGCATCTTCCAGCCTTTATCTGCGGGAATACTGAAGCGAACCGGGGATTGAGTTTCCAGTGTCAATTTGAATGTAAGTTTCGTACCGTCCTGGAATCCATCAAACCCTTTCTGTTTGATGGAAGTATAACTGGTGCCCCAGGCGCTGTATGACTTGTCATCAATAATCGTATACTTCTGCAGCGCATTGACCATGCGGTTCCGGTTGCCTTCAATATCCTGCATCCATTCACGCATCTGCGATTCCGGCAGGAAGGTATTGACTGTCACAGCCGCACCAGCCGCATTGGCGTTGCGATAGACAAACAGCACATCACTGGAGTACTCCGTCAGAAGTCTTGCGGTTTTACTGACCAGCGGAGCCGTGGTCGGAGTGACAATGGTATACTTCGCATTCAGAATGCCATCCATCCGGGAGTCATTGATGCGAAAGTTCCAGCTGACATCCGGATAAAGCCCCTGCCAGGCAAGATAATCATGCAGGGCGCTACAATATACACTGTCATAACCGGATAATGCCGGTATTCCATAATACATGGAGGTATTGGGCAGAACAGAAGGATCTGCCTGTACGCCTTCCAGCAGGTTTACCCGGAAGAAGGATGGATCATCCTCATGGAGCCGGGCATACGTTTCGGTGACCTGCTGGTCCTGATAGAGGTATTCCGCCGGTGTGCGCTGAGTAGTTTTGGTGCGGATCGTCACATTGGAAAATACCAGTACTTCAATGACTGCCAGTCCCAGTACCGCTAACCGCCCCGTCTTCCACGTTGACTCCAGCGCAAGCCCTGTCGTATACAGCAGGATGAGTCCCATTGATACCCATAGCAGGATTGCCTCCGGATACTGCACCAGCTCTGAAGGCGCCAGACCAGAACAGCCAAACGAGAGAACGGCTGCGATTGCGATCAGAACCGCCGCGGAAATGCCGAGTGTCACCGGATGGAATGGCTGCTCAAATGCTTTTGCGGCCAACAAGAGAAGCACGATCGCAATATAGCAGGTATAGCGCAGGCTGTACGACAGATGAAACAGGATGCCGATCTTCGGGCTGATCAGGGACAGCACCAGAAGTGCCAATACGATTCCATAGCGAACTTTATCTTCCTTCGGGCGCCGCTGAACAAACAGCTGCGGTATGACCAGCAGTGCCAGTGCACCGCAATAGATGCCGATCTGATAGAAGTAATACCAGTAATCGTGATACAGCAGGTTTTCCCCGCCGATCACCGGCACAAAGAGATTCAGCAGAATCGCACGGATATTGGTCCAGCTCCAGAACGTGTAGTCGATCAGATTACCGTTTAACCGCGGACTGTTCAAAAGAACAAGTATCCCCGGCAACAGAACAACCATCGCACTGAGAAACGCGCAGGTAAACGTAATCAGTACGCTGCCGGTCCGTTTTAACAGTTCCTTTCCGGTTTTGCCTGTGCCAATGGCCCGGACCAGCCAGTACGCCAGCAGGAAGAAACAAAGACTCCAGGATAAGTACAGGTTTGTGGTAAGCGCAAGCAGAATGGACGCAAAGAACAGGTAGTGCCCCTTCTCGTTCAGGATCGCTTCCAGGCCAAGCAGGATGAATGGAAGAATGGCATAAAAGCTTAAGAAATATACCTGTTCCAGAAAGATTACAGCCCAGCCGCTCATCATATAGCAGGCGCCGAATACCAGCGCCGCAGCCTTCTGTTTGGAAATGCGTTCCAACAGAACCTCAAAGCCTAGGCCTGCGACCAATAGCTTCAACCCCGTCACAACAAACAGCGCGGTTGGCAGATAATGAAACGCTGTTTTATATAAACCATACGTAAGCCAGGCAAACGGATCTCCAATCACATAGGTCGCCTTGGTCGCATAAAACGGTGTACCCAGAAATTCATTCCAGCTCCAGTGCAGCGTGCCGGACTCGATACAGCGGAAAAACTCCCGGTAATACGGAATGCCCTGCTGGATCCAGTCATGGTCATAGAGAAAGACTTCCGAGGCGGAAAGCGAATGCGTTGCCAGGCCTTTAACCAGATAAAACGAATACGGGAAAAACAGTCCTGCCAGCAGCAC
>JAFWJY010000103.1 GCA_017514525.1 Solobacterium sp.
GTAAACCCAGCTGCGATCTGGGAAAGACGCATCGTCTGTTCCTGGTAAATCAGAATGCCATAGGTCTCTTTCAGAATCGGTTCAAGTTCCTTGGAGGGATAAACAATTGATTCCGGATTTTGTTTGTTTTTCAAGTACATCGGAATACTGTCCGAGCTGGCCGGTCGGAATAATGCCATTGCCGCAACGATATCTTCAAAACAATCCGGACGGATCTGTTTCAGAAGCTGTTTCATTCCTTCAGATTCAAACTGGAAGATGCCGTTGGTATCGCCACGGCAGAACACGCCAAATGTCGCAAGATCCGTTTCCGGAATCTTCAGGATATTGAACTCCGGTTCTGTTTCCTGTATGCGCTTTACCATGGCGTCGATCATGGTCAGATTGCGCAGGGAAAGAAAGTCCATCTTGATGAGACCACGCTCTTCGAGGTACTCTGCCGGAAACTGGGACGTCATCAGTCCTTCCTCCCCGTTCATTAACGGCAGCAGTTCCCCTAACGGCTCTGAAGAAAGAATCACACCGGCCGGATGGACGCCGGTATGCCGTGGTAACCCTTCCAGACGCGCCGCATTGCGGAATAACTCCTTATACCGCTCTTCTGCTTTAACGATTTCCTTCAGACGGTAGTTTTCCTGCAGGGCCTGACGCAGTGTTGTCTTGGAGCCTCCCGGCACCATGCGGCACAGCATGTCGATATCCCGGCTTGGAATGCCCATAACCTTGCCCAGATCACGCAGTACCTGCTTGGCCCCAAGGGTATTGAATGTCACAATATTGGCCACATGTTCACTGCCATACCGTTCCTTTACATAATCGATTACTTCCTGTCGGCGGTCATCCGGTATATCGGTATCGATATCCGGCATACTGACACGGTCCGGATTCAGAAAACGCTCAAACAGCAGGCCATAACGCAGCGGATCGACCATGGTAATGCCAATGCAGTAGGAAACTAATGACCCTGCCGCAGAGCCTCGGCCCGGGCCAACATAAATTCCCTGTTTTCTCGCATAGCGGATAAAGTCATAAACGATCAGGAAATAATCCGCAAAGTTCATGCGGTTGATCACATCCAGCTCGTATTTCAGGCGGTTTAAGTATGGTTGCGGAGGATTCGCGGTATGCAGGCGCTTGGACAGTCCCGCCAGACACAGCCGCGTCAGATACTGTTCACTCGTAAGCCCTTCCGGCACCGGGAATGATGGCAATGATGTTGGTTTGGTTTCCCCGGTTGCGGTGCATTCCCGCGCGATCGCATCGGTTGCGTTCAAATCTTCCCGGTCATAGAGGGCTTCCATTTCTTCCTTTGAAAGCAGATGGCGGCCATGGATCACCGGTTGCGAGGAATCATTCAGGGTCCGCTGGGTGCGGATACACCGAAGCAAATGATAAATGCGGTCATCGTCCTTGCGCAGATAGTAAATTTTGTTTAGCGCCACCGTTGGAATACGCAGGGATTTACAGCAGGCTTTCAACAGCTGGTTTTTGATTCGCCACATTGAGGCATCCTGAAAGGAAAGCGCCACATGAAATTCCTGCAGTTCCTGCTGGAAAAACTGTAATTTCTTTAAGATGCCATTGCGGTCATCATTCAGCATCTCCGTTTCCATCCAGCCGCCTTCTCCATACACAATGATGGCAAGACCATCCAGATGTTCACACAGAAAGGAAAACGGCACCGGTTTCTGTTCTGTCTGCGATTTCGAACTCAATCGCATCAGATTGCAGTAACCGCTGTTGGTTTTCGCTAATAACAGAAATGGTACGGTTGTTTCTTCCAGGAGCACATCGAGCTCCAGTCCATAGATGGGTTTGATGCCCTCTTTCGCACAGGCATGCGAAAAAGCGGCAGCCCCATGCATGACATTATGGTCAGTAAGCGCTACTGCATCATAGCCAGCCTGCTTGCAGGAAGTCACAAGTTCCTGAATGCGAATGGTGCTGCCAAGCATCGTAAAACAACTGCGAACCATGAGATGCGTTGTCATAGTGTCATTGTAGCACTCTGTAAAAAAAGAAGATTATTGGTTTATTTATATTGCGCGCGCATGATAAAATATACGGGCATCTTTTTGGAGGTTTTTTTCGTATGGCAAATTTTGAGAACGGAAGAGAAAACGGACAGGATTATCCGTATACACAGGATTCCATGAATTCCGGAAAACGGGAATCGGTCTTTACGATACCTGGTTCTAATACGGGCACTGCCCCGCAGAAGACTGAACCGCCGGCTTTCCCTGGAAGCGACACAGCCAGTACATCCAACGCATCCGCAAAACAGGCGGCACCGAAGCAGCCGCTGAAATCTCCGCGCGTGCGTCCGACAATCAGTACAAACCGTATTTTTTCACCATACGATTTTTCCTTTTTCGATGAACCGGTTACGACCCGTGATCTCAGCAGCAATGAGCGTGCCCGTATGGCAGCGCATAACTCCTCCAGAAACCAGACAAATACCTCTGTTAACCATGTGGCTTTTACCCGCTCCTCCGGCACCTCCAGCCGTCCCGCTTCTTCTCAGGACGCCCAGCCCCAGCAGGTAAACCGCACGGCTCCTAGGCAGACCACAACTCCTGCCGGCCGTA
>JAFWJY010000104.1 GCA_017514525.1 Solobacterium sp.
ATTTTACACTGCAAAATAAAGAGAGAACCTGTTTTGGTTCTCTGTCGGAATGATTATCCTGCAATCGCATCAATGTCCGTTGCGCTGCCGCTGATGTCCGAGTATTCAAAGCTCTTAATCACAAGCGGGGCAACGATGTCATTGTATTCATAGACATCCTCCGGAATATTCGGAGACTCTTCGAAGATGACATGAAATACATAATCACCCTTTTCCGCAAAGAAGGTTGAATCACTGCCGGTGTTGTAGTAACCGGAGAAGCTGTATCCTTCATCGATCAGATCCTGGCCGGTCTTGCCGATATAACCCTTTAATGAATCTGCGGATGGAATGTTTTCGGAGAGATTGTCGATGCGTTCAATTTTGACATCCTTCAGAATCTCTGCCATCTTTGGATTACTGTCTTCTTCCATGAATACCGCGTTCAGCTGTTCATTCAGCTCCGGTGTCATTTTTCCATAGACACGTGTGATATTGCCGTTATATTCAAATAAATACACAAAATACTGGTCATTGAACTGATAGCTGGTGGTATTGCTTTCTACTTTAAGGGCATCACCCAGTGTTGCAAGTTCCCCAGTACCTGAAGCAGCTTTACCGCCGCAGGCAATCAGTGTCAGTGCCATCAATGCGGTCATCATAAGACGAACGAATGTTTTCATTTGTTACCTCCTGTTGGATCAGTTATCCCAGACATAAAAATATACGTTTTCTGGAAAAAGGAAACACGCATTAATAAAATGATAAATAGAACAGGAGAACAGAAGATGAAAAAACTAGGATTTGGTTTGATGCGCATGCCCCTGACAGACCCAAATAACGATGCGTCTGTCGATATTGAACAGGTCAAGAAGATGGTTGATCTGTTTATGGCAAAAGGATTTACGTACTTTGATACTGCCATCATGTACAACGGGTTTGCCAGTCAGAAAGTTGCCGGAGAAGCACTGGTAAAGCGTTACCCGCGTGACAGCTTTACACTTGCGACAAAGCTTCATAACGGCTTCTTCCATTCCTTTGAAGACCGTGACCGGATCTTCAACGAACAGCTCGAACAGACCGGTGCAGGATATTTTGACTATTATCTGCTTCATGGCATTGAAGCGGGAAGTCTTCCGGATTATGAAAAGTTTGACTGCTTCAACTGGCTGCTGGATAAGAAGGCAAAAGGCCTGGTCAAACACGCGGGATTCTCCTTCCACGATACGCCAGAACTTCTGGATGAGATCTTAACAAAACATCCGGAAATGGAGTTCGTACAGCTTCAGATTAACTATCTGGACTGGGAGAGTGAATGGATTCAGTCCCGTAAGGTATATGAGGTGGCGGTAAAACATGGAAAACCAGTCATTGTCATGGAGCCGGTAAAGGGAGGCACGCTTGCAAACGTACCGGAAGCTGCGGAAAAGCTGTTAAAGAGTCGGGAGCCAGATCTTTCGATTCCTTCCTGGGCAATTCGTTATGCGGCATCCTTGGAGAATGTCATGGTTGTTCTGTCGGGTATGTCTTCGGTTGAACAGATGGAAGACAACATCAGCTATATGGAAGACTTCAAACCTTTGACTGCAGAGGAAATGGAACTGACAAGACAGGTGGCAGACATCATCAATAATAAGATTACCGTACCATGTACCGGCTGTTCCTACTGTACAGAAGGCTGTCCGATGAAGATTGCCATTCCAAAGTATTTCTCCCTGTATAACGAAGATATGCGTGAGAATCTGGAAGAAAAGGGATGGACAATCAACTTCTCGAACTATGACAATCTGACAAAGACATTCGGCAAGGCAAGTGACTGTATTGAATGCGGTCAGTGTGAGGGAGTATGCCCGCAGCACTTGCCAATTATTGCGACACTGAAGGATGTCGCGGCACATTTTGAACATTAATCGTATGAAAACAACATTAGCAGCAGCCATCTGTGCAGTACTGCTGTGCGGTGCCTGTCAGACAGCAGGAACGGTGACAAAACCGGCATTGATTCAATCAGCCACCACCTATCATAAAAATCTTCAAAGCAACGAGTGGGTGGAAGAAGTATCCCTTGTGTACACGTATGAAAACGGGTATCCGGTTTCCATTGAACGTACGGAACAGGGATTCACAACACCGTCGATCACAACGCTTGAATATACATTTGAAAACGGCAAGCCGGTTTCAATGATTCAGAAGTCAGACGATAATTCACTTGTCTGGAACGTTGAATACAATAATGGAAGACGGTATTTTGAAACAGCGACTGCAACGGAAGAAGATCACGCAACGTATAATTCCAGCAGATATGCATATGCCAATGATGATGACTACTTTACGCTCCTGGTTCATGCCAATCACATGGAATCGGAAGGCACAGAAGACATCATGGAGGAAGTGGATTCCGTACAGGTAACGGTGGAAAACGGTCTTCTGGCAAAGACGGTGAATACCGGCATGTATGCCAACTGGGGCAGCGGAGAAGAAAAAGAATGGATGCGATTCAATGGAACCTATACGGCAGAGTATGAACATGGAATCGTAAAGCGTCTTTCAACAATTTACCGGGCAGGCCCAGATGACCCTGAAACAACATTCACCGTGAAAACCGAAAACGGACAGATCAAAGAAGTGCTCAGAACGGTCCAATACGGGGATGCGGATCCACAGGAAGAAGTGAAAGTTATATTTGAATATACCGATATTGAAACAGATCTTCCCAGATACTGTCAGATGATCAATGCCCATGTGATGGGTCCTGCCAGTACGTATTACTATTACAACTGGTATTAAGAAACGCAGTTTCTGATGCAGCGCGTCAGAAGAACAGTAAGAAAACTTACGACAGCTTCATGCCAATGGCATAGGACAGTCGTAAGTTTTTTTCGTACAGCACTTCTATGAAAAACAAAAAAACCCTGTACGGAATTCGTACAGGATAAGCAGTTATTCTTCTGCAGCAGTCTCTTCCGGTGCTGTTTCTTCAGCCGGAGCTTCTTCTGCTGGTTCTTCCTCATCCGGAACGTATTTGATGCAGACATGTCTGCCAAAGCCTTCGCCTTCGGATTCGGTATGAATGTTATGCCAGTTGTTCAGTGCCTTGTGAACTGCTTTGCGTTCATCATTCGGCATCGGATCCAGCTGTGCATCCACATGGGAGCGCTGCACCTGCTTGGCAATGCGGCGAGCCATGGAAGTAAGCTTGCGGTAACGGTCATCCTTGTAGTGGTTGACATCAACCAGAACATCAATGCGCTTTTTGAATTCGGCATTGACAGCTCCGCGTACTACGGTATTCAGTGACGCAAGTGTCTTTCCCATCTTGCCGATCAGTACGGCATTGTTGTCCGCATTGAGGTTGACGATGAAGCCGCCGTTCTTCTCTTCAATTGCGGCTTCGAGATCACAGTCAATACCCATGAAGAAGTTGCCGAGATAATCAAAGAGGAATTCTTTGACATCATCCATGCAATAAGCGTCGATGGAGACCGAAGAGCCAAGACCAAGGAGGCCTTTCTTTTCTTCTGTTACAAAATAAGTGAGATCTTCAACTGCGACATTTTTGTCAGCGGCTGCTGCCTGGAGTGCTTCCTCCAGAGTTTTTCCGGTGTAGTTCTGCATTACTTCGCTCCTTCTTTCTGTTTGTCAATGATCTTCTGTACAAGCAGTGTCTTAATGATCGTGACAATAGAATAGATTGCCCAGTATACAGACATGGCAGCCGGCCACATAAGACCGAATACCAGGATCATTGCGAGCATGTAGTACTGCATCATCTGCGTCTGACCATTCTTGGTTTCAGCAGGTTTGCGGTGATGCTTTTCCGCTTCTTCCTGTGCCTTTTTCTTGGCGATGATCTGTGGCATCTGCATGGACAGATACTGGCAGACACCCATGACAATGAAGATTCCGAGGTAGCCCCACTGTCCAGCTTTGAGACCTTCAAGAATCGTCTGGTTCAGACTGAGACCGAAGAATGTTCCGGTCTTAACGGCAGAGGCACGCTGTACAGCCTGATACATCGAGATGATGATCGGGAACTGCAGGAATGTGACAAGAATCATACTGAACGGATTGACGTTGTACTTCTTGTACAGGTTCTGCATTTCCTGTGCCTGCTTCATCTTGGAAGCGTCATCTGTCTTGCCTTCATACTTCCGCTGGATTTTCTCCATTTCCGGCTGGAGCAGTTGCATCTGCTGTGTCGCAACCGTGGACTTCAGGGTAAAGATCATGAGAATGCCGTTGACGATAATAGTCAGGATGGCAATCGCACCGGCAACGGAAACGACCGGTGTCAGCTTGTTGAGAATCTGGGCCATCGGCCATACGAGAATTGCCGAGAACCAGTTTTCTGTTTTCATGATCTCCGAGAAGGTCGTTGACGGAGTAATCTGAATAATTTCTTTTGTTTCAGGATCAGTAGGAATACTGCATCCTGTCAGTACTACGGCCACAAGTACCAGTGAACTGATCAGGAGGAGTTTTTTCATCTTGGGATTGAATTTCATTACTGCTGCTCTCCTTGTTTATTAAATATACGCCTATCCATTGTAGCCTTAGAGACCAGTTTTTCCAAGTTCTTTTTATTGTCGGCATAAGAGAGGTTCTTATAGCCGAAGCGAATGATCAGAATGACATCATAGGGGAAGGTCTTGAAGTCAAAGAGCTCCTCACACATCATCCGGGTCTGCCGCTTGATCTTATTGCGTTCGACCGCATTGCCGATTTTTCCGGACAGGGTAATGCCGACACGCGCTGCCTGTTCCGCCCGGGACTGGGTGTACATCACAAAAGAGCTGTTCACCAGCTTATGACCGCCTTTGATCAGCGTTTGAAATTCCTGTGGTTTGCGTACACGATTTACTCTCTTCATAACTACGTATTACTTCAAAAGAAAAACCACCATCGGTGGTTTTGGATTAAGCAGAGAGAACTTTTCTTCCCTTAGCTCTGCGTCTTGCTAAGACTTTACGACCGCCGACTGTGCTCATGCGAGCTCTGAAGCCGTGGGTTGCTTTGTGTTTTCTCTTACTCGGCTGGTATGTTCGTTTCATTCATGCCACCTCCTGTTATTATTGAACAATCGCTTATATATAATACGGGGGTCAAAACACGTTGTCAATGCGGAAATTCAGCGAATGTTACGAAAAAAATGAAGGAATCCGCAAATTGTGACAGGGTCACCATTCATGTGCTGAGTCTGTTAAACTAACCATATGATAAAGGCCGTTTTCTTTGATATTGATGGGACACTCGTGTCTTACCGGACCAAAACCATGCCGGCAGAAACCTATGCGGCACTGCAGCTGCTGCATGAAAAAGGCATACGCCTGAGTATCTGTACCGGAAGAGCACCTGTAAGTATACAGCTGCTGGAACCGGCTGTCCGCAGCTTCCCGTGGGACGGAGTCATTGCCGCAAATGGGCAGCTTTGTTTTGACGAGGAACAGAAGCTGTTTCATAAAGTGGCGATTAATGCGGATACTTTGAAACAGCTTGTCCCATGGATCAAAGACAATCAGATTCCTGCGGTCTTCTTTGAAGTGAATGATTCCTATACCAATCTTCCGATTCCCTCGCTTGCGGAACATTATCAAAGATCCGGAAAGCCGGAATTAATGCCGGGAATCGATGATCCGGTGCGCAGCTATGAGCATGAGACAATTCAGATCTGCCCTTATGTGCCAAAAGAACTGGATGAAGCGTTTCTGGCACATGCGCCCGGCATGAAAAGCGTGCGCTGGGCAGACCATTTTGCGGACATGATTCCTTCTGCCGGTGGAAAAGACAAGGGCATAGAGGCAATGCTGAAGCGCTGGAATCTTAAGCGTGAAGAAACCATGGCAATAGGGGATGGCGGCAATGATATCAGTATGGTGCAGTATGCCGGAGTTGGCGTTGCGATGGGGAATGCGCCGGCAAAGCTGAAAGAGGCGGTAGACTTTATTACGAATGACGTAGATCATAACGGCATTGTCAATGCGCTGAAGGAGTATGGACTGCTGTAATAACGTACACTACCAGAAGTGTCAGATACCTGTAAAAACAGGAAACCTGAATAAAATGAGACACATCGGAGTAATTGTCATTATTTTATCATTTCAATTTATTTTAAATCGTGTAAAATAACGCCGTAAAAATAAGGAGACTTTTATGGAACCAAATAGTAGGGATTTGGAAAGCCTCTGGGAGTTTATTCATCTCATTACAGACAAAACCAGACCAGATGCTGCAACAGAAAATGCAGTGGCTTTTATTGCGGAATCTTTGAATCTTGGGCGATTAATCGGAGAACTGCAGACAAAGCCAACACCAATAAATCCGAATGGATATTATGAGAAAACAGTCTTCTATACCTCGGATGACGGATTTACGAAAGAGAATGCATGCAGTATTACCTATGACGTCAAAGAACCGGGAGCTGTGAAGCTGACAGCTTACAGCAAGCCGGGCAGCCCGATTGTGAATGAGCGGCAGATGGTTGCGGTTATGGAACTCGTCAACCTGGCAGCAGAAAGCCACTTCATGGTTGAAAAAGCAGATCGTCAAAGCATGACACAGTTTCTGACCGGACTGCCTAATGCCGGCGGATACATGCGTGAAGTCAGTAAAAAATACCAGAACAGAATCGCCGATCATTACGATGCGTACTATTTCAACCTGATCGGTTTTGGTCTGATTAACAAGCAGTACGGGCAGAAACAGGGTGATGAAATCATTAAACGGTATGCGACATTTCTGCGCACCTCTATTGAAGAAGATGAAATCATCGGACACCTTGGCGGTGACAATTTCGTTGCGCTGATCAAACAGGGAGAAAACAGCCAGAAGTTTCAGAAGCTGATTCGCAGTGTTGATACCTACGCGGAGCGTGGAAAAGAACGGATTCCGATTACGATCAATGCGGTTGCCGGCATGATGACTGTGGAAGCGATGACGCCTGCGGAACAGATTATCAGCGGACCTGCGGTCGCATGTTCGTTTGCCAAGCGAACCATGAATCCGCTGGTGGTACTGGATGAAGAACTGAATGATCGGATCAACCGTCGAAAGGTAATCGAACAGGAGTTTGAAAAAGCTCTTCAGAATAATGAATTTACCGTGTTCTACCAGCCGAAGGTTAATGCGTATACCGGCGAGCTGATTGGCGCAGAAGCACTGTGCCGGTGGTTTGAAAACGGACGTATGGTTCCTCCGGGAGAATTTATTCCGGTACTGGAAGATACTTACCGCATCAAGCATCTGGATCTCGCAATGATCCGGCTGGTATGTCAGGATATCGCAGAATGGGAAAAGGAAGGCAAGGTCGTGCCGATCTCCGTGAATGTTTCCCGTCATGACCTTCTGGATAAGCAGCTGTTTGAGAAGATCGATGCGATCATCCGGGAATACGGCATTTCCAGAGATCATATCGTGATTGAGATCACAGAAACCAGCTCTGATCAGGAACGCAGTCTCATGATGGCATTCCTGAGTCAGCTGAAAGAGAGCGGCATCAAGTCCAGTATCGATGATTTCGGCAGCGGGTATTCCTCGTTAAGTGTTCTGCGTGAGTTCCCGGTAAATGAAATCAAACTGGATCGTTCCTTTATCAATAAGAGCCTGAATAAAAAGGATGAAATCATCATCCAGAGTATTATCGAGATGGCGACCAAACTGGATATCGATATTATTCAGGAAGGCGTTGAAGTCGAGCAGCAGAAAGACTTCATTACACAGCTCGGCTGCTTCAGAATTCAGGGCTTCCTTTACAGTAAGCCGCTTCCGAAGGTTGAATACGACAAGTGGGTAAAAGCCGGAAAGAATCCGGAATTATAAAAAACGGGTGGAACGAAGATTTTTACAATGTTCATAGAATGGATCGTTTGTAATGCAACAGTTTAAGAAATTCTGGGCATCGCTGGATTCCCTGGATGATCGCATCTTCTTTCTGACAGTAACCGTATCGATCGTTGTCAGTGTAATCGCTTATATTGCAGATATCCTGCAGGGGCTTGCGCTGGAAGCACAGCTCGCGGTGCTTGCCATCTTTTTCATCATGGTTCTGCTGTTTGTCCTGGGACTGAAATATCCGGCAAAGCGAACCATTTTTCGGATCTGTCTTGTCATAACGCTGAACTTTATTTTGTTTCCACTGTCCTTCTTCTATTCCGGCGGGATCCAGAGCGGCATGATTCTGTTTTATCTCACAGGGCTGTTTCTGGTTCCGGTCATGACAAGAGGAAAGGCAAGCATCATTCTGTTTGTGCTGTCCATCTTTATGATGATTGTCACAATTGAGATGGCGCAGTATGTCCCATCGATTGTTGTGCCAATGACGCTGTCCCAGCATTATCAGGATGTAAAGATCACATTGCTGATTGCAGGCATTGGTTTGTATCTGATTACTGTTCTGATTCTCGGCTCCTATAACCAGGAACGCATACGGAATGAGAAACTGATGGAGTCCCTTCGCAATCTGTCGGAGAAAGATGCATTGTCCGGTTTATATAATCGAAGAGAACTGTATCGCCGGCTGGAAATCATGTATGGCAAACCGGAAGTATCCAGACGGAAGAATACGCTTGTCTGTGAAGATCACTATATTGCGATGTTTGATATTGATGATTTCAAGAAGATCAACGATACCTATGGACATGGAGTTGGTGATGCGGTACTGAAGGCAGTAGCGAATGTTCTGAATGAGATGGTGGATCTCAAAAACGGCGAGCTCGCAGCCCGTTATGGCGGGGAGGAATTTGTCTGCGTGCTTTATGCCCCCAGCATTGATGAAGCGTATCGGCGTGTAGAAGAAGCACGTCTCAACGTAGCGGCACTGCAGTTTGGCAAAGGCTTTCCATCACAGATCACAATCAGCGGCGGCGTAGTATCCTGTACGGATACCTCCAATCTGACAGAAATCATGAAACGTGTGGATGCCCTGCTGTATGAGGCAAAGGCGAACGGAAAGAACCGCATCTGCAGAACCGACAGCGAATAAATCTGCAGGCATGGCGATACATCTGCCGGCAGCCGTTATTTATGGTATCTTTGAACTAACGAGATAAATAACAGGTGGTTCTCCGTTCATTCAGACATGGATGAACTTCAACGATGGAGACAAACCGTACCATGTGTGATCCAAAAGAGCGTTTTTGGCAACGCTCGCTTTCAATCAGTTTGAAGACGCAAAACAGGAGAAAAAGATGACAGTTTTAAGAAGTGACTTTCTATGGGGCGGCGCAACTGCCGCAAACCAGTATGAAGGTGCGTGGGACACGGATGGCAAAGGAGCTTCCGTGCCAGACCACTGCACGAATGGTTCCCATACATCGCCAAAGCGCGTAACTGCAGCCTTTGAAGAAGGAACGCTGTATCCTTCCCGTGAGGCAACCGACTTCTACCATCATTACAAGGAAGACATTGCCCTGGCTGCAGAAATGGGCTTCAAGGTATTCCGCATGTCCATCAACTGGACAAGAATCTATCCGACCGGGATGGAAACGGAACCGAATGAAGCAGGTCTTGCGTTCTATGACAGCGTATTTGATGAACTGAAGAAATACGATATCGAACCGTTAGTTACCATTTCTCACTATGAACTGCCGTATGCATTAGTAGAAACCTATAACGGCTGGTACAGCAGAGAGGTAATTGACTGTTATGTCCGTTACTGCAAGACGATTTTTGAATGCTTTCAGAACAAGGTGAAATACTGGCTGACCTTCAATGAGATCAATGCCGGCACCACACCGATGGGAACCGTGCTGTCTCTTGGAACCATCAAAGGCTTCACCGGACCGGTGAACAAAGTTCCGGATGAACCGCAGGTTCGCTTCCAGGCACTGCATCATCAGTTTGTCGCAAGCGCAATTGTCATCAAATATGCCCATGACAATTATCCGCAGTTCAGGATGGGAAACATGTCAATCTTCGCGACAAAGTATCCGTATACCTGCAATCCTGCAGATGTACTGGAATGCCAGAAACAGATGCGCATCATGAACTGGTTCTGTTCCGATGTACAGGTTAGAGGGTATTACCCGACCTATATCAACCGCTTCTTTGAAGAAAAGGGCATCACGATTAGAAAAGAAGATGGTGATGAGGAAATCCTGAAGCAGGGAACGATCGACTTCTATACCTTCAGCTATTACATGAGTTCCTGTGAAAGTACAGATCCGGAAGTAACCGGCAAGGCAGGCGGAAATCTGATTGGCGGTGTTGCGAATCCATACCTCAAGGCAAGTGACTGGGGCTGGCAGATCGATCCGGAAGGCCTGCGCTATTCCCTGAATGAGATCTATGATCGCTATCAGATTCCGGTCATGGTTGTGGAAAACGGACTTGGCGCCTACGACAAGCTGGAGGCTGATGGTACCGTACATGACAGCTACCGCATTGATTATCTGAAGAAACATATCGAACAGATGAAGGAAGCTGTCAAAGACGGTGTTGACCTGATGGGATATACCCCTTGGGGCTGGATCGATGTTGTGTCCGCATCAACGGGTGAGATGGCAAAACGCTATGGCTTTGTCTATGTGGATAAGTATGATGATGGTACAGGCGATCTTTCCAGAAGAAGAAAAGACAGCTTCTACTGGTATCAGAAGGTAATCAAATCCAATGGAGAAGAACTGTAAGACAGGAGGAAATGTTCGATGGGATTCTTTGATAAGTTATTCAAGAAGGAAGAGGAAATCAACCTTCCGGCAGTAAATGTCAGTGATGATGCGATTGTCGCAGTCGCAGACGGTCAGCTGATTGATGTAACAACGGTATCAGACCCGGTCTTTGCGGAAAAGATGATGGGTGAAAGTACAGCGTTCAAGTTTTATGGAGACAAGGTTGTACTGTGTTCTCCGGCAAATGGAATCCTGTCGGT
This sequence comes from Solobacterium sp., assembly GCA_017514525.1. Taxonomy (GTDB): domain Bacteria; phylum Bacillota_I; class Bacilli_A; order Erysipelotrichales; family Erysipelotrichaceae; genus Bulleidia. The sequence continues at coordinate 10,844 of JAFWJY010000104.1, forward strand.
TCTATTCCCGACCGGCCATGCGTTTGGCGTTACCAGAAGTGATGGAGTAGAGCTTCTGGTTCACTGCGGCATCAACACCGTAGATGCGAAGGGAGACGGTTTCCGTCTGCTGAATAAGAAACAGAACGATGAAGTAAAAGCGGGTGACCCGATCGTAGAAGTGGATCTCAAGAAGCTTTCCGCAACCTATGATATGAGCACGATCCTGATTATCACGAATCCGCATGGAAAGGAATTCCATTTCCTGGATCCGCAGCAGGTTAATCGCGGACAGAGCGTCATCGATTAATCTGAAACCATAATTCACAGAACATAAGGGTGGACATGAGGTAACGTGTCCACCTTTTAAACTGTTTCTGAAAAGTATTCAGCGGTTGTTAAGGGATGATGGAAGCTCCATCTGGATTAATCACCAACAATCAGGCGAGGAAGCCCGTCACTTCAGGGATCGGAGAATTAGTCCTATTTGGGACCGGATAATATATAATACATAACAGGTTACACAGACAATCTATCAGCAGGAGATAACGATGAAAGTTAAAGATTTTTATCCAATTATTTACACGGAAGACATCGAAGCAGAAATAAAGCGGTATACGGAATTTTTTGGATTTACAGTAAAGCACAGACCGGATATCGAATATCTGGAGTATGTCGTTCTAGAAAATGAGCACGGAAGACGTATTGATCTTGTATGTTCTCATTTCCCAGCAGACTCCTTCTCGGAAGGATTCCTTGGCATGCGTGCGAATGTGGATAATTATGATGAAGCGGTGGAATGGTTCAAGTCAGAGGGATATGAGCTTGTCGGCACCGCGCATGAAACCAAATCTTCGATTACTGCACTTTTAAGCAAAAACAACAAATCCTATGTTGTTGTCTTCCAGCATAAGAAGGCTGATAAAGCGTAAATCCGTTATTACAGATCATCTGATGACACAACTTTTCCAGACTAATCGATAGCGCGGGCGGAATGATTTCCGCCCGTAATTATCTTTATTGTTCTTTTATAGTTCAATCCTTGGAGCTGGAAGCGTTGTGACAAACGACATTCCTGCCGGCGCAATTGCAGGGGGGAATTCGTGTAAAGTCATACGTCCGATTACAGCTGCGGATAAAGGTGATCCACTAAGGTTCTAGTCTGCCAGAGGTTCCTCAATGATTTCACAGAGTTCCTTGCGAATGCAGAACCAGAGCTTGGTTCCATCGGTTTCCTGGTCAGGATCATCCGGCTCAAGCCGAAGCGGAGTAAAGCCAGTCCTGCGGGCAATTTCCGCATTCAAAAGCCGTGTTGGCTCATCCTTTTCAAAACTGTAGTAGTATGGTTCGTCTGTCGCATCCGGGCCATAACAGGCAATATCGGGATCCATGGAGAGAATGGTATAAACGGCAGTGATGCCGTGTTTCTTTCGCAGCGCATGTTCGCGCATGCATTCCAGCATGGCTTTAAAAATGCCGCGCTGGCGGAATGCGTTGGATACATAGGCATTGGTATACAGCAGCACTTCTCCGGTCGCTGCTGCTTTCTGATGGTGCAGGCAGAAGGGATAAGGGAGGTTTGGAAACATCGTGTTGGAAAGCACATAATGTTCGAGATACATCCAGTCACTTTCTTCACTCAGATAATCGTAAATATCCTGTTGTTCAAGAAACGATGGAACATCGGTATGAAGAGCGCCTGCATCAGCGATGATTCTGTTTTGATCGTCATAGACTAACAGGATCAGCTGTTCCATCACATCAAGTACCGGATAGTCAAACAGGCAGAATACAAGATCATTGATCTGTTCAACGAACCAGTCGTCTTCTGATGTTTCAAACTGCTCCATCAAAACAGTTTTTGGAAGCGGAAGCACTTCCTCCAGCTTTGTAAGAGACAGTTCCAGATAAGTTCGTTCAAATGAGTTCATAGGTATCGCTGAAATTATCATAATACGGATCGTGAAAAGATTTGATTACTCATCACACGTTACTGCCAGGCAGCACGATAAAACGCATTATCTGGTTGAACGAAATTTTGAGTGTACATGATTATCTAATAGTCAGAAACCCTATATAATAGAAAAGTTGAAAAGGAGGCTATCATCTTGGTTTCTAAATCAATCATGCAAAGAGGGAAAGCCGGTCTGTTTAAAAGCATCGAAAGCTCGGCAAACCTGATCAGCGTTCGTATGTTTGTTTACTTGGAAGTGCTCTTGTTAGGTTTATCAGTGCTCCTTTATTTCAATGTTAAGGAACTTGGAGCGACGAAAGCCTTTATGATTTTTTCTGTGATACTGCTGATCGCTTCCATCGTGGAACTGGTGATCATCAAAAAGAAGGAAGGCGCAGGTGTTTCATTCAAATGGGTAATCGGGATAAGTTTTGTCTTAACCGCTGTTACCACCACATCCACCCTGGGGCTTGGAGGGAGCATTCTCTTTGTCTTTCCGATCCTGCTCAGCGTGCAGTACTGTTCGCTTTTATATTCGATATTCATTTCTGTCATTACAGTCATGGGCAGCTTTATTCCTCTGCTGCTGACTTCATTTATTTCGTATTATGACCTGAATGTCGTCAAACTGATTCCCGGTTCTGTCATTACAATTGACAAAACGCTGGAAGCATCTCTGAGACCAGAGATCATTGACATAGCCGGCACCAAGATCAACGAACTCCTGGCGATTTTTCTGCCAGCCATATTGTTTTTAATCATCGTTTCGATCGTTACATGCATTATCACCAACAGTTTCCGTAAATACCTGTTGGAGCAGTATAGAGCGTTCCAGAATACAAAGGAATAGGGATGTTTTGGATATGGATTACATTAAATACATTACAGACGGGATAGAATCTGTCTGCAAAAATCATAAACGCCGTACCGCGGGAAGCGAAACGGTAAAATCGGCGCAGGCACAGATGGCGGAAGCCATGAAGGACTGCGTTGATGAGATACGGACACAGCAATTTGAGATGCACCCGCATGCCTTTATCGGATCGATACCGCTCGATGCATTTCTCAGCCTGTTAGCCTGTGGGTTTTTCCTTACTGGCGTAAGGATCGGAAAATTCTGGCCGTTTATCGTATCCCTGCTGTTAACACTAAGCGCCTCGGTTATCATTACGGTGGAATATATCCTGTTCCGGCCTTTTACAGACAAGCTGTATCCGAAGCGGACCGGCCAGAATCTCTATATGGTGCGTAAGGCAAAAAACACTCCCAAACGGCGCATTATTCTCTGCGGTCATGCGGACACTGCTTATGAAATGCCGATTTTGAAGTATTTCCCGACTCCGCTGATCTACGCCTGCATCGGATCTGCCTTTCTTTACTGGGTCGTTAATTTCTTCTTCTGTTATCTGGCTCTGGCCAACTTTCTTCCGGCAAAGGTATTTCATGTATTTGCGGTAATTGAGATTATCAATTCCATTCTCTATGCACCGCTGCTCTTCTTTGTCGACTGGCGCACCATCGTCGACGGCGCAAACGACAACCTCACCGGCTGCTTCCTTGCCATGAGCTTCCTGAGAGAAATGGCAGATAAGGATATACGGTATGATGACACGGAATTCTGTGCCCTGATTACAGATGGTGAAGAATCGGGGCTTCGAGGTGCACGTGCGTTCGCAAACGAAAACCTCGACGAGCTGCTGGAGCTTAATACGATTGTCATAGTCCCGGATACGATCCATTCCGTTGAAGAGCTGCGAATCTTCTCACGCGGTATCAACTATACGGAGTCAAACAGTGAAGAGGTTTGCAATTTGTTGTATTTTGCATCGATGAAAAATGGACTGGATATGCCGGTAGCGGAGTTTTATCCGGGCGCGAATGATTCCGAGGGCTTTTCAGCAGTTGGGATAAAAGCGGCTGCGATCTGCGGCGTTGCCTTTACACCGCAGGATTATTACCATACGGTGAATGACACCTATACCAACCTGAATCCGGAATGCATCAGGCTGGTGCGCAATATACTGAAAGATGCCATCGATATCTTCACAAAAGCTGGAAACGTGTTCTGACGTTTGTATATATGGGATAAAGCAATTGCGTTTACAACCATGGCTGATTCACAAAAAGGAACCAGGAAATTGAGTGACTTAAGGAAACCCCTTAAGTCATTTTTATGAGAACCACCAAAAAAACGAATCACCTTGATTGCGTTCATCAAGAATGATCCGTGTTGTTTGTGAGATGACAATACAGAGCTTACTGTGTGATTTTGATGGATGATACATCCGCATCCTTTGTGACAAGGTACTCAATGACTTCCGCCTGGGAGTCGGTAGCTGGCACAACCAGTTTCATAATTCCGTTCTGAACGGTGATTTCATAGAGATCGATGGGGCTTCCATCGGTTTCTGTTAACAACAGCTTATTTCCATCAAGACTCCACAGCAGGTTTTCCTGTTCATCTTCGACGCTTACAATACCGGTTCCGTCTTTGTTCAGGGTAAATCCCAATGATTTTTTATCTTCTTCTGGAATCAGAACACAGACACCCTGACTTTCCACGGCATACACAACATAGGTTCCTGCCGCAGCGGGATCGAGCTTATCGGTTTGTGCAGATGTGCTGGAAGCGGAGTTTTTATACGCTTCCAGTGACATGATGTTCAGGCTGGATGTATCGGCGCCGTCTTTGGCGAACGCCAGTACCATATTGTCGCCAAGATCCAGATCCAGAATTCCGTTCTGAATCGTACCGGAGAAATCAGATACCCCTGCCTGCATGGAGAACTTCCCGTTTTCTGCACTCCAGGAAGAAATCGGGCCGTTGTTGTCTTCGCCAAAATACAGTGTGCCGGTGCCGTCGGATTTCAGCTCCAGGTAATATCCCTCCATTGAGTCGGACATGACGATCGCATCATCCATATGCATGCCAAGGATGCGATAAGTGCCGTCAACGCTGTCTTTGACGGTGGTCTCTGCGGATTCCTGGGAGTCGGTGGCCGGTGTATTCGAAGAGCCGCCGCATCCAGCCAGGGCAAACAGAAGCGCACTGGAAAGACATGCATACGTGAAACGCTTGAACCACTTCATAGTTTTCTCTCCTCCTGATCGGTACACGGATTCTGTATTCTGAAACAGTCCGTACAGATGGAACAGCTATAAATTGTAAATGTGGGAAATCAGAATTACAGAACAGGTGTCTACTTTCATTTTAAAAGAACAGGAAGTGAAAAACGGTTTGTTACCAGTTTTTGTCAATTTCCTGTTCTGGATATTTTTGGGACAGTGAATACTCAGCAGTTGGATGCGCCGGTTACGGTCCGGTAGCGGATTCTGTCCTGCGGGAAATCTCCAATGGAATCCGCAAGAATAATCGCATCACTGAGTTTTGCGAAAGGCACCGGGCAGAGCTGGTTGAATTTCGTATGGTCGGCAATGATATACGGATTGCGGCTGTGCTGAATTGCGAGTGATTTGGTTTCTGCTTCAAGCTCATTGGAGGTAGTAAAGCCAACCTGTTCATGAATGCCATTGGTTCCGACAAAAGAGACATCAAAATACAGGTCTTCCATCTGCTTGATGGCAGTGCGTCCGGTGATCGCCTCGGTAGGCCAGTGCAGTTTTCCACCAAGCACGATCGTATTGATATTCTTTCTTCCCAGCATGGTGATATGCGGCACACCTGGCGTTACAACCGTGATGTTGCGGGCGTTGATAAAGTCAAGCATTTCAAAGGTAGTACTGCCGGCATCGATGAATACCATCTGATTGTCTTTGATCATTTTGGCTGCGAAGTAACCGATCTGTCGTTTCTCATGCGCATTGAGTTCTGACTTGATTAACATAGCCGGTTCATTGTAGGAAGTGCGGGATAATCTGGCGCCGCCATGGAATCTGGTTAACATGCGCAAATCTTCCATCTCCTGCAGATCTCTACGGATGGTAGCGGGACTGGCCTCGAGCAGTTTTACCAGTTCATCGATCGTAACGGTTTCCTGTTCCTGACATAAATCAATGATTCGGGACCAGCGATTCTGTTTGGACATTGTGTCTCCTTTCTGGGCGATCATATAAAGTGATTAAATAATCAGCCGATATGATCATATTATCATTAAAATCTATTAATAATCAGAAAACGATGAGTATTTGAGTGAATGCGTGGAAACGCTATTGAAAGCGGGATATGTTTCATTGCAGAATGCAAGTGCAACAGCTATGAAACAGCGGAGGTGAAGGAAATGATTTATACCGTAACATTTAATCCATCACTGGATTACATTGTGACCGTAGATCACTTTGTGGCGGGGCAGATCAATCGTACTGCAGACGAACTGATTTATCCCGGTGGAAAGGGAATCAATGTATCAATCGTTCTCCGAAACCTCGGGTATGACAACACGGCATTAGGGTTCCTGGCAGGATTTACCGGAAGAGAGATCCAGCGGCTGCTGGAGGAGATGGGGGTCCGGACAGACTTCATCCACGTCGCCACTGGGACAAGCCGCATCAATCTGAAGATGCGTTCCGATCAGGAAACGGAAATCAACGGTCGGGGTCCTGTCATCAGCGATGCGGACATTGCGAAACTCTACCATCAGCTGGATCGCCTGCAGGAGGGGGATGTACTTGCATTATCCGGAAGTATTCCTTCAAGCATGCCTGAGACGATTTACATGGATATCATGAAATATCTGGACGGAAGAGGAATCGCAATTGCCGTAGATGCGACAAATGACCTGCTGGTCAAGGTTCTGCCGTATCACCCGTTTGTGATCAAACCGAATAATCACGAACTGGGAGAAATCTTTCACACTGAAATCAAAACCAAAGACGAGGTTGCCCATTACGCGCGAAAGCTCCAGGAACAGGGCGCCCGCAACGTACTGGTCTCCATGGCCGGGGACGGCGCGGTTCTCGTCACGGAAGATGGAGAAGAGTATCGGGCATCCGCGCCGAAAGGAATCCTTCGGAATTCCGTTGGCGCAGGCGACTCCATGGTAGCTGGATTCCTGGCGGGATATCTCAGGAAAAAGGATTACCGGGAGGCCTTCCGCATGGGTGTATGCACCGGCAGCGCAAGTGCATTCTCCGATGCGCTGGCAGTGAAGGAAGAGGTCGAAGCGTTGTTGTCACGCAGTGAAGATTGTTTTGAGTAAGCATTGCAGGTAAGAGAGGGTAATTGAGATGAAGGAAAGAGTACAGTCGTTTGGACGTTTCCTAAGTGCTATGGTCATGCCGAATATCGGTGCGTTCATCGCATGGGGACTTCTGACCGCATTATTTATTGATACAGGCTGGCTGCCGAATGCGCAGTTAAGCACAATCGTCGGCCCGATGCTGACATACTTACTTCCGATTCTGATCGCATATCAGGGTGGCAAAATGGTTGGCGGCAATCGTGGCGCGATCGCAGGAACGATTGCGACAGTCGGAACCATCTGCGGAACGGAATACACCATGCTGATGGGAGCTATGGTTATGGGTCCGTTTGCCGGCTGGGTTATGAAGAAATTCGACCAGGCGATCGATGGCAAAGTGAAACCTGGATTTGAAATGCTGGTGAACAATTTCTCACTTGGCATCATTGGTCTTCTGCTGGCAATTCTTGGTTTCTATGTCATGGGACCGTTCATGGCTGGCGTACTCGGTATTCTCAGTGCGGGCGTACAGGTGCTGGTTGATCATGGTATTCTTCCGCTGATTTCGATCTTTGTTGAACCGGCCAAAGTGCTGTTCCTCAACAACGCGATCAACCATGGCATCTTCACACCGCTTGGTGCGGAACAGGTGAAGGCAGTCGGTCACTCCATTTTCTACATGATTGAAACCAATCCGGGTCCAGGTACGGGTGTACTGCTTGCCTACTGGTTTTTCTCCAAAGATGAAAACACCAAAGCGTCCGCTCCTGGTGCACTCATCGTTCACCTGCTCGGCGGTATTCACGAGATCTACTTCCCGTATGTACTGATGAATCCGCTTCTGCTGCTTGCGACCATTGGCGGTTCGGTAGCTGCGATGTTCTACAACGTGATTTTCAACCTTGGCCTTGCGTCTCCTGCATCTCCGGGTTCCATCTTTGCCTATGTCGGTATGGCACCGCGCGGCTCCACCATCATGGTTCTGCTTTCCGCAGTGGTTGGCGCAGTTGTTTCCTTCCTGATCGCATCTCCGATTGTCCGTCTGTCCAATGCCAAAGGCAGTCTGGATGAAGCTGAAGCCAAGATGAAGGACATGAAAGCACAGTCCAAAGGCTACAGTGCTTACGCAGTAGGTGAAACAGGCAAAAAGATTGATCTTCGTACACTGTCCAATATCGTATTTGCGTGTGACGCCGGTATGGGAAGCTCCGCAATGGGCGCCGCTGTCCTGCAGCGAAAACTGGAGGCTGCCGGCTTTGACAACATCAAGGTAAAACATGCGTCTGTATCTGAAATTCCGGCAGATGCAGAACTGGTAGTCTGCCATAAAGACCTCGCAGACCGTGCGCGTAAGAGCGCTCCCGGCGCAAAGCTGGTCACCATCACAAACTTTATGACAGCAGCAGAGTATGATCAGATTGTTCAGGATCTGCTGAACGCACGTATCAATACAAATAAAGAAGTGGAAGGCGGAACCGACTTCCATGGCGGAATTCTGCTGAAGAAGAATATTATTCTGAATCATCCGGCTAAAACCAAAGAAGAAGCCATCAAAGCGATGGGCAGGCTTCTGAAGGAAGGCGGTTATGTAACAGAGCGTTATACAGAGGCAATGTTTGAAAAAGAAAAAGTATTCAACACTGCAATCGGAAACAGCATCGCGATTCCGCACGGCATTGAATCGATGACCGGTGAAATTCTGAACTCCGGTATTGCGATCTTCACCTATCCGAATGGTCTTGACTGGGGTGAGGGAAAGCGTGTCAAACTGGTTATTGGCGTAGCGTCCGTTGGCGATGACCACATGACTGCACTGGCTAAGATCGCGGATGCCTGTGAAACAGAAGAAGCGGTTGAACGCATTGTCGCAATGAACCAGGACGAAGTATATAACCTGTTCAAGTAATACAGAATCAGGAGGGTATCATGAAAACCAAAGCAGTAAGAATGTATGGAGAAATGGATCTCCGGCTGGAAGAATTCGAACTTCCGGAAATCAAGGATGATGAGATTCTTGCCAAGATTTACAGTGACAGCATCTGCATGTCTACGTACAAGCTTGTGAAGCAGGGAAAGAAACATAAGCGGGCTCCTCAGAACATCGACACCAATCCGATTATTACCGGACATGAATTTGCGGGTATTATCGTGAAGGTCGGTGAAAAGTGGAAAGATCAGTTCAAGCCCGGTATGCGGTTTGCCCAGCAGCCGGCACTGAACTACAAGGGTTCCATGGACTCTCCTGGATATTCCTATGAGTTTTTCGGAGGTGACTGTACATACTGCATCTTCCCGCATGAAGCGATGGAAGTTGGGGCGCTGATGCCCTTTGATGGAGACAGCTTTTACAAGGCAAGTCTTGGGGAACCGCTGTCCTGTTCCATCGGCGCCATGCATGCACAGTACCACACCAAACAGGGCGTCTATCACCATGAAATGGGTCTCAAACGCGGCGGCAACCTGATCATTATGGGCGGCTGCGGACCGATGGGACTTGGCGCAGTCGCGTATGCCTGCGTATGTGAATATGATCCTGCGAAAATTGTCGTGACGGATGTGGATGACGCAAAAATTGCCCGGGCAAAAGAAGTTGTTTCGCCAGAGTGGGCGAAAGAGCATGGCGTTGAACTGCTCTATGTGAATACGGCTAAAATGGAAGATGCGCGCCAGGGGCTAATGGATCTGACAGACGGCCACGGGTATGACGATGTACTGATTTATGTACCGATTCCTGCGGTTGCGGAACTCGGCAACCAGGTGCTTGCGTATGATGGCTGTATGTCGTTCTTCTCCGGACCAAGCGACAAGGAATTCCTTGCCAGGGTGAATCTGTACGACTGCCATTACAATGCGACCCACATCATGGGCACAACCGGCGGAAACAACGATGACCTCATTGAGGCAAACGATCTTGCCGCAAGAGGAATCATTGATCCGGCGATCATGGTTACGCATGTTGGCGGAATCGACAGTATTGCGGAAACAACCTGCAACCTTCCGAATATCAAAGGCGGAAAGAAGCTGGCCTATACACAGTTCAATATGCCGATGACAGCGATTGAAGATTTTGGGAAGCTGGGCGAAACAGATCCGTTCTTCAAGGAGCTCGATGCCTGCTGTAAAGCGCATAACGGACTCTGGAATCCGGAAGCGGAAAAGCTGATCTTCGAACACTTCGGCGTTACGGTTGGACTGTAATTGCACATCAAATCACAGAAAGACATGGGAAAAGTCCTGTGTCTTTTTCCTTTTCAGAATACAAACCATGACAGAAATCTGTGATTCGTATTAAAGTAATAACTGGCCGTTCAATTCGGCAATGAGGTAACTGCAATGAATGGAAATTTACTCATCAATATCGTTTTAGTCGCAATTTCTGCGTATATGCTGTTTCGCATCATCAAACTTTCCGGGCGCGGGAAGAAGAATCAGAAGATGCTGAAAATTCTGGATCAGATCGATGATCGGGATGCCTTCTTCCAGGCTGCGGACTGCTTCATCGCAACAGAGAAGGACGCAGAGTTTGTACAGAAGGTTTCGGTACTGCGTCTTTGGGGGGATACCTTCTATGAACGCAATGAAGAATTCCACAAGCATCTGCAGGAATTGAATCTTGAAACACTGCTGAATCCGGATGGAAAGCGTAAGGGTTTTGACAGTAATGAAGACAGTTTCTTCTATTTATATCTGGCGATTCCGAATCGCCTGAATTACCGCAAAGCGGAAGGCTTAAGAAAACTGGTGGATGAAAAGCTTGCGGCAGTTCGGGAAGCCAACGCAAACACCCTCCAGCAGAAACTCTATGATGAAAACAAAAAGTACTATGACGGCACCGATGATCGTGGTATTCCGTTCATCAAATCTTTCCTGGAAGGAGAATATGGCGGCTATCGGTATTCCAAACAGCTGATCGGGTTATACAAGAACTGTGAAGAAGCACTGCTTGCCAAAGTCTATCTGGAAGAGAATAATAGGGAAGCCTATGACGAATGCATGAAGGATTTGGAAAACTTTGGCAAAAATACACGTCTTGGCATCCGCTGGCTGAAGGAACTCGGCTTATCCTATCCAGAGGAAACGGAAGAAGCTGAAGCAGAACCAGAAACAGCAGCGGAAGAAACAGCAGAAAAGGAAACAGCAGAATGAAGTTAATAGCGGGTCTTGGAAACCCTGGAAAAGAATATGAAAAGACCCGGCACAACAGCGGTTATATGGCATTAGCCAGACTGGCGGATGATCTGGGTGTTACCGTCACAACCAATAAGTTTCAGGCACTGACTGCCAGTGCGGTGATCAACGGGGAAAAGGTAATCCTGATGGAACCGTTAACCTTTATGAATCTCTCCGGCAATGCCGTACGGGCATGTGCGGACTACTATCACATCGAACCGGAAGATATTCTGGTGATCCATGATGACATGGATCTGCCGGTCGGTTCGGTGCGGATTCGGACGAAAGGCAGTTCCGGAGGCCAGAAGGGAATGAAACATATCATTTCCTGCATGGGCACGGATGAAATCGCACGCATCCGGATCGGTGTCGGACACAGTACCCGCGGTGCCCATGAAGTTGTGCCTGACTGGGTATTATCCCCGGTATCGAAGGAATACCGGGAAGCGTTTGACCATTCGATCGAAGTCGCTGCCGCAGCCGCAAAGGCGTGGGTCAGTGAACCGATAAATCAGGTCATGTCGAAATACAATCTCAAAGTAAAACAGGAAAAGGAAATCTGAAGTTGGAAGAACTCTGCAGGATTCCTCAGCAGCTGCTGAAGGAACTCGAAGACAATCCGGCGGTGCGGAAACTGGACAGTGAAAAGGGTCCGCTGCCGCTGTCATCACTGATTGAAGAAGCTCTGGTAATCGCAGTGTCGTATCTGCGCAAACCGCGCGGCATTCTCGTGGTGAAGAATAGTTTATACAGCGCACAACGGCTCTATGAGCGGCTGGCACCCCTCCTGGGGGAAAACCAGTGTGCGCTTTTCGGCGCGGATGAATCACTGCGTGTTGAGGCAATCGCAGCCAGTCCGGAAATGACCGCTGCCAAGGTGGAAACCCTGGCGGCGTTGCTGGAACAGCCGAATCAGGTAGTCGTTACATGTCCAAGCGCTTTACTGCGTCAGCTGCCTTCCCCGCATACGTTCAGGGACGCATGCATAACGATTAAAACCGGAGATGAGCTGGAGATGGAAGAGCTCAAGCGGCGGCTCCGTGCCGGCGGATACCGTGAGACGGCGCATATCGATCAGCCGTTATCCTTTGCGGCACGCGGCGGCATCGTAGACGTATATTCCATTAACTATGATCAGCCGGTGCGCATTGAATTCTTTGACAATGAAGTGGACAGTATCCGCTTCTTTGATGCGGCAACGCAGAAGACCGTATTACCGTTACAGGAAGTACAGATCGTGCCGGCCAGCGATGTCCTGTTTTCCACAGATGAAAAACAGGAGATCCGCAAAAAAGCAGACGAACTGCTGGAAGCGGAACAGGATGTGATTCTTTCTTCCAATATTCATACCGCACTGGATCTGATTGATCATGATATTTCCGAACCCGGATTATATCCGTACTATGCACTGCTGGAGGAATCTTCCAGCATTGCTGAATACATGAAGAATCCGCTGATTCTGTTAAGTGATGAAGAGGCGATCCGTCATAACATCAAACACCTCAATGAAGAAACCGTTTCCTACCTGCAGGAAATGAGTCAGGAAAAGAAACTGCTTCCGCGGTTTGCGGTATTCCATGACTTTGACCGTCTGGCACCGCGCAGTAAACGGATCCAGGAAGATCCGATGTATGACAATATTGCCAACATCACGGAAGTCCATCTGCCCAATGAAACCCTGAATACGCGACTGCGGATTCTGAAGGAGGAATCGCGGGTACTGATGTGTCTGAGAAGTGCCCAGCTGCAGCGGGTTATCAACACCTGTGTGGAAGAACAGATCGTATACAGGCTGATTACCGGAGACGAGGAACTCGCTGGCGGAATCAACATCATGCTGGAAGAGCTGCCGGAAGGTTTTGTGTTAACGGACCGCGGGCTTACCGTTATTACCGATACAGAACTGTTTGAAGTACACCGGCCAACCGGGCGCTATGAAAAGAAATTCCGGAATGCGGAAGTCATTCATGGATATGATGAGCTGCAGCCGGGAGATTACATCGTGCATGCGACACATGGCGTCGGGCAGTATGTTGGTATTGAGACAAGAGAAGTACAGGGCACCATGCGTGACTTCCTGCGTATCGTATACAAAGGCAATGCGGAACTGCTGGTGCCGCTGGAACAGTTCCGTCTGGTACGGAAATTTGTCTCCAGAGAAGGAATTGTGCCAAAGCTGAACAAGCTTGGCACTAATGAATGGGAAAAGACCAAGAAGCGCCTGGAAGAGAATATCAATGACCTGGCAGAGCGTCTTGTCAAACTGTATGCCAACCGGGAAGAACATATCGGTTATGCGTTTCAGCCGGACAGTGAACTGCAGAAGCAGTTTGATTCGGAGTTCCTGTATGAACTGACGCCGGATCAGGCAAAAGCGGTGGAAGATGTAAAACGCGATATGGAAAGTTCAAAGCCAATGGACCGTCTGGTATGCGGTGATGTTGGGTTTGGAAAAACGGAAATCGCAGTAAGGGCCGCATTTAAAGCCGCGGCAGAAAACAAACAGGTTGCGGTATTATGCCCGACCACCATTCTGGCAGAACAGCACTTCCGTACATTTTCCAAACGGTTTGAAGGATATCCGTTTACAATCAGGGTGCTGGATCGTTTTGTTGTGCCTTCGGACGTAAAGAAAACGCTGGCAGGTTTAAAGGATGGAACGGTTGATATTGTCATTGGCACGCATCGCATTCTTTCCAAAGATGTACAGTTCAAAGATCTTGGGCTGCTGGTCGTGGATGAGGAACAGCGGTTTGGTGTGGAACATAAAGAGAAAATCAAAGAGTTCAAGAATTCCATTGATGTACTGACACTCAGCGCAACGCCGATTCCAAGAACACTGCAGATGTCACTGGTAGGAATTCGTTCC
>JAFWJY010000105.1 GCA_017514525.1 Solobacterium sp.
AAAGATATGACGCTGCAGGAAATTTTCCGCGAACGCACAGATATCGATATCGAAGAAGTAATTGAACAGTATACGGAAATGCTTGGGACCGGTATCGTAAACATCGTCAACCTGTTCCGTCCGCAGCTGGTTCTGCTCGGTGGAGCGATGTCGGAATATGCGGATACTCTGATTCCATCCTTGCGCAAGATGATGGAGGAAGACAGCTTTGGCGGCCGCCATGGTATGATTCCGGAAATCGGTGTTGCCGAACTCGGTGATGAAGCTGGCATGATTGGTGCGGCAAATCTGTAATCAAAGCGATTGAGGAAGCTGAATCCCGGCTGTACAGCTGTGGAATAAGCTTCCTTTTTATTAAGCCCTAGAACCCGCTAATTCCAATTGAAAAACCGGCTGGAATCCCAGACCGGTATTTTAACGTAGTGATGATCAGTTCTTCAGGCAGTTCGGCCAGTGTTTACTCTTCCTGCTCGCGCCAGATAACTCCACCCATTGCCTTGAGCTTGCCGTCAATATTGTCATAACCGCGATCGATGTGATACACGTCACTGATTGAAGTGACGCCTTCCGCCAACAGCCCGGCAATGACAAGTGCCGCTCCGCATCTGAGATCCGTTGCGGTTACCTTATCTCCATATAACGGTGTTGGTCCTTTGATCATACTCTTGCCGTTGGACAGTTCAATATCAGCGCCCATGCGCTGCAGTTCAAGACAATGCTTGAAGCGCTCTACATAAATGGTATCCTTCACTTCACTGATGCCCTCTACCTGTGTCATCAGTGTTGTCAGCGGCTGCTGCAGATCTGTCGCAAAGCCTGGATAAGGCTTTGTCGTTACATCTGCGCCATGCATATGATCGCTTTTGTGCACGGTAATACTGTCAATTCCGATTTCGAGATTCGCACCCATTTCCTGCAGTTTGGAAGTCAGTGCCTCAATATGCTTGGGAATAACATTGGTAATCTTCATTTCATCCGCACAGGCACACGCCATGATGATAAACGTTCCTGCCTCAATCCGATCCGGAATGATCTCGTGGTAGCACCCATGAAGCTCTTTGACGCCTTCAATCGTAATGACATTGGTGCCGGCTCCTTTGATATTGGCACCCATGTTGTTAAGCAGAGTTGCCGCATCAATAATTTCAGGCTCCTTTGCGGCATTTTCAATTACCGTACGTCCCTCCGCATAAACCGCAGCCATCATAATGTTGATTGTTGCGCCAACAGACGAGATATCGAGGAAAATCTTTGCGCCCCGCAGTTTTTCCGCCTGAATCGTATAACAGCCTTTTTCGTATTCAACAGAAGCGCCTAGTGCCTCAAACCCCTTGATATGAAGATCAATCGGACGCGGACCAAGATAGCAGCCTCCCGGCATCTTCATGCGGACATAGCCGTATTTGCCAAGCAGCGCACCCATGAAATAATAGGACGCTCTCAGCTTGGTAATGACTTCGGCATCCAGATCCGTATTCTTCATATTGGTCGGGTCAATGATGAGGTGTTCTGCTTTTTCTGTCACATCACAATTCAGCAGCCTCAGAATCTGACTCAGAGAATTTACATCTGCGATCTGCGGAACACCACTGATGGTAACAGGTCCGCCCGCCAGCACCGCTGCCGGAATCAGGGCAACCGTTGCGTTCTTCGAGCCGGATACCCTGACCTCACCATTCAGGCGATGTCCACCTTCAATTTTTATAATTTCTCTCATCTCAGTCCTCCCCGAGTATGTAATCTGTAAGTTGTGTGGCGCATTCCACAAGTTTATCCGCCCTGGATTGATCCTGCTTGAAACGTTCATCTCTGCGGGCAATAACCATCATACCGGCACGTTTGCCGGATTCAATTCCCAACGTACTGTCTTCATACACAATGCAGTCTGCCGGATCAGCTTCAAGCTTTTCTGCCGCAAGCAGGTAGATCATCGGATCCGGTTTGGGATGTTCTAGTTCCTCCGAGGAAACCACATAGTCGAAATAAGATGTGATTCCCATGCGTTCCAGACTGTCTTTGATCACACTAATGGAACTGCTGGAACAGCATGCCATGCGGATTCCGTGTTCCTGCAGCCGCTGCAGGGACTCCGGAATATCCGGAAACATCGCCTTTTTATAATTCAGAGGATGTTCCTTCAGATGGCTGATCCAGGCCTGTTCGATCTGTTTGCCGGTATATTCTCCATCCAGAAGGTCATACAGGATCTTCCATGTTCCGCTGGAAGTCGTCCCGATTACACGATAAAGTGCCTCCTCCGGACCGGTATACCCCAGGGCACGCATGACGGTAATCGTATTGCTCATATAAAAACGTTCACTGTCATACAGGATGCCGTCCATGTCAAACAATACCGCTTTTTTCATCATGTTACCCGTGGCTTATTTTACTTGATTCAGGCTGTAAATCCAACCGATGAAAGAAAAAGAGCTCCCCCTGATGGAGAAGCCCTGTATTGTCAGCTGATTAAGCCTTGTTATCGGAACCGAACGCTTTGATCAATTCAATCGTCTTGGCGATGATTGCGTCTGCACCCGGTTTCAGGAGTTTGCGCGGGTCATAGCCCTTGCCTTCGAGATCCTTGCCAGCTTCGATGTACTTGCGTGTAGCGTCAGCGAATACAAGCTGGAGTTCTGTATTGACGTTGATCTTGGAGACGCCCATGGAGATTGCCTTGGATGTCTGATCAAACGGGATACCGGAACCACCGTGCAGAACGAGCGGTTTGCCGTTAACTGCCTTGTTGATCTCATCGAGACGTTCGAAGTTGAGACCAGCCCAGTTTTCCGGATACTTGCCATGAATGTTTCCAATACCTGCAGCAAGGAAATCTACACCCAGCTCAGCAACTGCTGCGCACTCTTTCGGATCAGCGAGTTCACCATTGGAAGTAACGCCGTCTTCTGTTCCGCCGATACCACCGACTTCGCACTCAACGGAAACACCCTTGGAATGAGCAAGCTCGATGATTTCCTTGGACTTAGCCATGTTCTCTTCGAAATCGAAGTGGGAACCGTCAAACATAACGGATGTAAAACCTGCTTCGATGCAAGCCTTAGCGCCTTCATAGGTGCCATGGTCAAGATGCAGCGCTACAGGAACTGTGATACCCATGGAATCATGGAGATCCTTAACGAGATCAACAACCATCTTGTAGCCGCCCATATACTTGGACGCACCTTCAGACGCCTGGATCATAACAGGAGCCTTTGCCTCTTCAGCAGCAGCGAGAATGCACTTTGTCCATTCCAGATTATTGGTGTTAAAAGCGCCAATAGCATAGTGACCTTCATGAGCCTTACGGATCATTTCGGTTGCAGAAACCATTACCATAACGAATTATTCCTCCTTATGTGTCATCATTAGGCGTCTTTATTCTAAACCCATTTACAGGCAATGAAAAGAAAAAAGAAGGCCGCGGCAGCCTTCCTTTCTCAGTATTCGTCTTCGCCTTTTGGAAGATCAAGGACATCTCCGTCCTCAAATTCTTCCGTGACATCATCTTCATCGATATCCGGTTCTGTTTCAGTGGAAACTTCCTTGTAGCTTCTGCGGCTCCGGAGATCCCACTTATTTCCTTTCAGAGCAGCAAACCGACGATCTTCCATCAGATCTGCATAGAACTGACGCTTTTTACGGCTCAGCTTTTCCTCCGGAATCTTCATCGACTTGGCGACTTCAGCCCAGAGCTTTGGAAACTCCATCTCCTTCTTCCGTTTCAGCATGATATTGTACGCAGCATCCGTCATCGTCTGCTTTGCACCCACCATAATAATGCCCCTCCTCATACAGCAACGGAAACGCATAATGACAGCGTTTTCCTAACACAATCACTATATATACGCAGTTTTCAAACTGCTGTCAATATGATTTTAAAACATTCACGCAGGTTTTATACAAGTGGTCTGAACTGGTAATCCAGGGCGATATGACTCAGCACATCCCCATTCTGAAGAATCTGATACGCAATATGAACCGCTGTCTGCTGCCGTTGATATTCCAGCAGTTTTGCTTCACAGAACATCGTTCCATACGGCGTCAGGATCTTCGCTGTTCCCATACCCTGCAGACGCAGAACAATCTCGCTTTCCGTTTCACCTTCATGGATCAGAACAATTTCCGTATCCCGGAAAATCAGACGATCCGTTCCCTGAAATGGCGGGCATTCTGTACAGGTAAGGGTTTCCCCGTCAAAGGTACCTGCTCCATCG
>JAFWJY010000106.1 GCA_017514525.1 Solobacterium sp.
AACTACAAGCTGTATTTAGCAGAATTGAACATATCAAAAAACCCAACCGGATCAGCTCCGATTGGGCAGGCATTACTTTAGATATTTTGGGTGTCTACTTGACAGGCCCCGGATCATAGAATGCGTTCTGGAATGGTTTGATTGATTGTCTGTGCGCATAAGAGCTCTCTATAAAACACTCGAAATCAGAAGATACAAGTAAAGCAGCGTCAGTATAGAACATAACAGCATATGCAGTTTCTGGTCCCGATGCAGCATCGCGATAAATTCACGAATCACCGCATTCTGTTCAAAGTAGGTCTTGGTGCGACTGCCAACGCCGCGGATATTCATGCCCGCATCATGGGCAAAGGCACCCGCACGGAACTGGTGGTAGCGGTTTGTCGCGTAGGCAATGCGATACTTAGTTCCCTTGGCATGACTGGCAATGAGTTCTTTAGAAAACTTCATGTTCTCTTCCGTATTGGAAGAATGTTCTTCTGTCAGGATACGGTTTGCCGCAATCCCTTTTTCTACTGCATACTGTTTCATGGCAATGGCTTCCGGTACTTTTTCATCCGCTCCCTGTCCGCCAGACATAACAAGATAGGAACGGTCCGGTGCTTTCCGGTATAACCGGATGGCAGAATCAATCCTGCCAGCAAGCAATGGCGTAACGCGTTCGCCGTTGATCAGCCCGCAGCCAAGCACAATGATGTAATCAACCGGACGATGCTGGGAAGTCAGAATCACCAGTAGTCCGCTGGCAACATAAAAGATTCCCATGAAAATAAAATAAATGGTCAGAATTCCGTTAACGCCGACAATAAACTGCAGTACAAGACTGTTGGAAATGCGGCTGGCATTGGCAATGATAAACGGGGTTGCCAAAAGATGCAGTAAGAGAATCAGAGACAGCAGATTGTGAAACGAAACCCCTTCCCGCTTTAGGAGAATAATGCCGTTATAAAACAGTGATACTAATACCAGCAGAATACCGCAGATCACAACAAATCCGGCAAAGATCGCCAGCAAAATGACAACCGTTGCGATGCCGGTGCCTGACTGATACCCGACAAACAGAAATACAAACAGAAAACAGGCCAGAGATACAGAAAAAAGGACTCCTGAACGAAGCCGGTAGCGATTGCGGTGAAAACTGATCAGAAACAGCAGCAGAAAGATCGTGCCGATTATCAGTATTCCACGCAAAAACGGATCATTCCAGAATCCAGTTATCTGCATTAACAGTATTTCCCTTCACATTCCTCTTCTTCCCGGGCAGAAGCACAGCCGGTATAACTCGGGCAGCCGTCACAGGAAGTTGCCGCAATCCGGCGCAGTTCTTCCGGGATAAAGACACCGATTTCCTCACTGTCATAGCCTACCTGAAAGCTCTTTTCATTCAGAATAATCGGGCGCTTTAATACAGATGGATTTTCACGGATAAACGCGATCAGTTCATTGAGCGACATTTCATCCACGTTGACATCCTGTTCCGTAAGCACTTTGGAACGCTTGGAGATAATATCGTCCGAACCGTTTTCCGTGCGCATCAGGAGATAGCGTATTTCTTCATCATCCAGCAGGGTTTTGAAGATATTCTTTTCAACAAACGGAAGATTCCGGTCTTTCAGCCACTGTTTTACCTTGCGGCAGCTGGCACATCCGGGAGATGTATATACAACAATCATAAGCTAGCACCTTTCCTCATAAATGCAGTACTGCAGTCGCAATCGAGAAGTAGATCAGCAGTGAGATGGCATCGATGATGGTTGTCAGCATCGGTGAGGCAACTACCGCCGGATCCAGGCCGATTCTCGAAACGACCAGTACGAGTGTGGAGGCGATCGTTTTGGCAAACAGAACCGTGCAGATGACAGTCAGAGAAACGGTAATGGCAACCATAACCGGCGCCTGATCCAGTACGATGCACTTGGCAAAGCAGGCAACGCTCAGTGTGGCGCCGCATAATAGTGCAACGCGCATTTCCTTCCAGAGGATCCGAAAGAGATCCTTGAATTCCACCTGGCCAAGGGAAATCGATCGTACAACTTCAGCACTGGCCTGAGAACCGGAGTTTCCACCGGTATCCATCAGCATCGGAATAAACGATGACAGGATGATGTACTTGCTTAAGGCATCTTCAAAGCCGGTGATGATCTTGCCGGTAAAAGTGGCACTGATCATTAACAGCAGCAGCCAGGGGATACGCTTCTTCCAGGTCTCAAAAACACCTGTCTTGAGGTATGGCTTATCACTCGGGATGATGGCAGCCATTCGTTCGATATCCTCGGTGGTCTCACGTTCCATGATGTCCATGACGTCATCGACCGTGATAATGCCAACCATGCGGTTTTCTTTGTCTACGACCGGCAATGCCTCAAAGTCGTACTTCTTGAAGATGCGGGCGACTTCCTCCTGGTCGGTATTCGTGTTGCAGGAGACTACCTCCTCATGCATGATATCGCCGATCAGCTCGGACTCATCATTGATAATGAGGTAGCGCAGCGCAACCGTACCTAACAGAAAGCGTTTCGGGTTGAGTACGTAACAGGTGTTGACCGTCTCGGAGTCCATACCGATCTTACGGATGCGCTCAAGCGCTTCCTTTACCGTCATGGATTCCTTTAAGTCCACAAATTCGACCGTCATGACAGATCCGGCGGATTCGTCCGGATACTGCAGCAGATGGTTGATGTCGTTTCTGGTCTCAGGTTTGGCGTTGGCCAATAACTTCTTTACAACGTTGGCCGGCATCTCTTCCAGCAGGTCTGCCGCATCATCGGCGTACAGGTTATCGATGACCTGACCGGCTTCCTTATCGGAAAGAGATGTAATGATGTACTGCTGGCTGTCCGCTTCCAGCAACGCAAAAACATCTGCCGCAAGCTCTTTTGGAAACAGACGGAACATTTTCAACATGTCCTCGTCTTCCATATGTTCCATGATGACAGCGAGATCGGCGTTATTCATATCCTGCGCTTTACCGCGCAGACCAGCGTATTGCTTGTTTTTTAACAGGTTACGAAAAGAATCCAGTTCCTTTTGTTCGTATAATTCGTCCATAGCATTACCTCCGGAATGTAATTTTCATCTGAATGACACAACGGAACCTGATCCGGTAAACCATCAAGCATGAAAATCACCTCCTTCTGTAAGCTTAATCCTCATTTATTTTACGTTTATTCGATGCCTCTTACAAGGTCAAAAAAACCGCTGAAAGTGGTTATTCCAGCGGGGTCTGATAATAGTTGCCGATGATCCGTTCCACATTGCAGATGGTGATAAAACAATGGGGATCTGCCTCCTTGAGCCGGCGTATGACTTCCTGAATCTGATAGGTGTTGATCGTTACCAGCAGCAGCCAGTGTTCACTGCCGGAGAAGCCCCCTTCACACCGCACTTTGGTTACGCCGTGATGAACGGATTTGAAGATGACATCACAGATCTCATCCGGCAGATTGGTTACGATATCAAGCCGCGTAAACTTATAGCGCTTGTGCATCAGGTTTATGATCTGGGTATTAACATACTGGTAGATGATCGAATACAGGGCCTGATTCCATCCAAATAACAGGCCTGCCAGGATCAGGATCACCGCATTGCCAGCCATGACATAGTTCCAGGTCGGTTTGTTGTATACGTTGGACAGCCAGATGGCTATAAAGTCCGTTCCGCCGGAGCTGGCATTGTTGCGCAGTACAAGGCCGGTGGAAAAACCGGTAATGACTCCGCCAAACACGCTGATCAGCAGTAAATCAGATGTTACTGAGCTGACTGGCAGTACGGCTGTGAGAATGGCACTGATCGTGACAAACAGTCCGGAGTAGATCACAAATTTATGGCCGATCCGGTTCCAGACAATCGCTACAGTGAACAGATTCAGAATGAAGTAGATCACAGAGAAGCTGATATTCACATGAAAATACTGCAGGGCTGTCTGGGAAATCAGCCGTGAGATACCGGCATAGCCGCCAGGAAACAGGTTTCCGGTCTTGATGAAATTATTCATGCCGATCGAATAGATCGTAGCTGAAACGATAACCGCCAGAATTGCCGGAATATCCCGTTTGGTGAATTGTATTCGCTTTCTGTCCATAATCAGTTTGGTTCCTTCCCCGTTTCATCCGCAAACAGTTCCATCTTCATATGCTGTTCCAGCAGTGCCTGGCGGATAAGCTGACAGTTGTTGCGCTGACGGCGTACCATCCGGATGTCATATGGGATTTCAAGGCGAAAACCATCTTTGAAGATAAGCACGGTCGATTCCCGCTTGTTTCGCTCCACCCGCATAAGGGCATTGTCGCAGATCCAGGTATTGGCTCCCCTTCTGTGAGTCGATCGCATGGGAAAGATCATGCGCAGTGAGACCTCGTTTAAAAGCACCGGATGCTTGGATTTGATCGAAGTCAGTGCTTTTACCGCTTCTATGCGGCCAGCCATGGAACTGGCGTTGGCCAGACACCAGCGGTTGATCAGAACCTCCGGTTTTCCTCGCACCTGCAGCACTTCCCTGCCTTCGAGATACATAACCGTAACTCCATAGTCCGGCACGTATTCCATCATCTGAACCCGACGGCAATACGACAACGGTACATCGTCCGGATCAGTCTTCGTAATACGGTTCGTTGCGTTCTTCGTATTCATCTTCTTCATCCTGTTCATCAAACAGGCGGTAGTAGAGTGCTTCCTTATTCTGCATCAGAACCTCACGGTGTGAGACCAGCGTATTGTAAAACGCAATGATCCCGGCAACTGCCGCGATGATCAATGCGATAATCGTTACGAAATCTCCAAGATTTTCAATCATTTCTCTTAGCTTCCTCCCTTACAGAATACCCGGTTTCAGCTGTTCTTCATAGGACAATGACGCATATTTTCTCTGCCGCATCGCTTCATACAGAACAATTGCGGCTGTATTGGACACATTCAGACACCGTGCGCTGCCATCCATGGGGATGCGGATGCAGTGATCTTTATGAGCTTTCAGGATGTCTTTGGGGATCCCGGTGGATTCTTTTCCAAAGATAAAATACAGTTCCTCTTCCTTTGTGTAGTCATACGCATCCGGCGGCGTACTGCCATAGCGGGTCGTAAAGTAATACGTTCCCGGATTTTCCTTACAGAAGGAGTCCCAGTCCTGATGGACAGTCACGTTGATGAGGTTACGGTAATCCATACCTGCCCGTTTCAGATGTGCTTCATCCAGATAGAAACCCAGCGGTTCGATCAGATGCAGATGTACCTGAAAAGCTGCACAGGTGCGCATGATGTTGCCGGTATTCTGGGGAATCTCCGGCTCATAAAGCACCGCATGAATCATGCGTGTCTCCTGGAAGGCCAATAGGTAAACAGGCCAATCAGAATCAGCGACCCAAGATAGGACAATATGATCTGAATCACAAGGTCAAAAAAGAAGCTGCCTGGAAACAGGTTGATCATAATGCTCGTTCTCGGATCGAGAAGCCACAGGTCATTGTCAAAAAAGAACAGATGAAAGTTGGTCCAGAAGGCATTGAAATCAGCCAGTGCCCAGATCGCGATAAACAGAACGATGCCACCGATCAGAAGATTGCCCTTCTGAAATCCTGCCTGCAGGATCTCCCTGACGGGATGTTTTCGGATCAGCAGATACCCGAACAGAAGTGCTCCGGCCAGTGCGCAGAGATTGCGTACCAGAATCGCAGACTGGTAAAGTTTTTTGACATCCACCATGTGAAGGGTTTCCCGTTCATTGAACACTTCCCGTTCCATGCCATTGACCTTCGCTGTCACAACGATATCGGATCGCTTGTCTTTCAGATAATCCAGCAGTGTCATCGTGGCCTTCAGATTATCTTCCTGACTCATGCCGGTATAGGAAGACGTATCGTTTTTTGCATATTCCGCCTTATAAAACCCGGTTCGGAAACTACAGACATCAATGCAGGTCATCAGCAATGCCAGCGAAAGCAGAAAGATGGAAAGGATAGAACAGATTTTTTCACTTTGTTTCATTCAGCCATGCCTCCAGTTTTCGCAATGCCTTTCCCCGATGGGAAATGGCGTTTTTCTCTTTATAAGTCAGCTGTGCCGCGGTTTTACCATACTCCGGCAGATAGAATATGGGGTCATAGCCAAAGCCGTTTCCCCCAACCGGTTCCTTCGCAATCTCACCATACCAGGTATCGAAGAATACAACCGGTTCCTGATCCGGTGTACACCAGGCAATCGCACAGGAATAATGAGCTGTGCGGTCTTCATGGCCATCCACAAGTTCCAGTATCTTTTGGTTCTTGATATCGTATGGCGTATCATGGCCCAGCCAGCGGGCACTGTGAATCCCTGGCTCTTCATTCAGGCAGGCAATGGAAATACCGCTGTCATCCGCGATCGCTTCCAGGCCATAGCGGTCTGTGACCGCTTTCGCCTTGAGAATAGCGTTTTCCTGAAAGGTCGTACC
>JAFWJY010000107.1 GCA_017514525.1 Solobacterium sp.
AAGTTCCTTTGGAATCGGATCGTCCGCTTTCCAGCGAACCGGTTCCTTCAAGGTCAGAGTGAATGGCACATTGCCTCTGCCAAAGCGTACAGTTCCAAACTCCGCTGAGGTCTTTTCCGCCGCATACCTTCTGCCGGATTGCAGAAACAGCGGTGGAAACCGTTCCTCCAGCTCTTCCTTCAGATGAGCCTGATATTCCAGTATTTCCTGTTTCAACTCACCCAGATACTGCCTGTAGTTTTCAAGACGCCGTTTTTTCTGACGGCGCTCACGCTGCACTTCATACAGCCGCTGCATCGGATTCCATAATAAGGTAGACAGTACCATTACAAATGGCAGGATGATGGTCGGCGCAAGATCAATCCACTCTCTTCCCTGCAGCCAGCCGTTATAAGCAGAGATCAGTCCCGCAGCCATGGAAGCGCTGGACATCGTAAGAGCCGGACCCATCATAAAGATCAGCGGATTATGTTCCTTTGTCTGAAACGGCAGCGGTTCCGGAAGGACTGCCTCATACGCCGCGGTTGAAAGCCTTGGCTGATACAATCGTTCAATGGGTTGAGGCGGCTCCTGTACTGGAAGAATGGATTCCGTTCCGCACCAGGCTGGCGCATGAACATAGAGATTCTCAACTCTGTTCAGCATCAGAAACGCATCATGCAGGATCAGCTGAACATTTTTGACCCGGAAGCAGCTTCCGTTATGAAACGCATTCTGCTGAACCGTCTGGTTATCGAGTACAGCAGTACCGGTTTCATACCGGTCAAGCACCAGATGATGGGTGCGGTCAAATACAAACTGGTGAGGCTTCAGATTCTGATCCTGCAGATACAGATCATCTTCGATCGCAGAACCAAGCGTCAGCAGGTCTTCCTTCCATTCGATTTTGTGAAAGGAACCATACTGTTCTTCATACATGGAGGCCTGAATGACTGCGCGCCGGCTTTCATCCCGTATGTGAATGATCGTTTCATGAACAATCGGGCCTGTGTGTTCTGATGAAAGTCCTCTTGGCAGATGCAGGAAATAATGTCCGTTATGAAACAAGACGACTGCATCCCGATCCAGTATGCGGATTACCGTCTTTTTCTGATGGAGAAGGATCGCCTCATGGCGATCCTGTTCAACGACCCAGAGTATCATTTCTGACTGCGTACAAGCATCGTACAGCTCACTTCATACTTACCGTCTGAGGTTCGTAGATGAATGATCGTCGAACCCTCGCGATGTGCAGTTATCGTTGTACCGGCAGCACTGGCGATTTCAGGCTTTTCCGAAGTTACTTCCAGATCATCCAGCGAATACCCCTTTGGAATTGCCTTGACTACAAGTTCTCTGGTTTCACCAGGATCAGCGATCAATGAATAGTCTTTGATCCGGATCTGGTCCGCTTCAACAAGCATGCTGCTCTGGTCCGGTTTGAGGCGGTCTCCTCTTGTACAATGATCTACGAAATGTCCGTTTTCCATGTGGGTGCTCATGCCGGGAATCAGTTTGCCGTTATGTTCATTCAGCAGCGTAATGGTTTTTGAAAATCCCAGCTTGCCTGCCATCGTATTGCCGGAATTCAGCTGGATATCAGCCACTTTGTACGCTTTGATATCCGCACACGTCAGAATATTCCCGTTTCCATCGGAGAGATCATCAACCATATCGGATGGAACATCGGTTGCGTTCATGGTCCGATGGGTGCCTTTCGCATCATACAGGTGCACGGTAGAAGCGACCAATGCTTTGGCACCGGCTTCCGTTGTAATATCCGCCAGTTTCATTCCGGACAGGGCCATTGCCATCCGGATACCGCCCATCAGACTCGTAGAGGCCCGAATCGTCGCATCCGCTTTGGCATCGAAATCCCCGATCACCCGCATCTTTCCATCCCGTATCTCCATGCCGGCCTTTTCTTTCTGTGTTAAAGCCAGTTCTGCTTTTCCAGAGGAGTAAAGTCTCAGCTGAAGCTGCAGGATCATCGATAAAACCGGTGCGGATGGAACCGGAATGCGAATCGTAGCCAACGGCAGTTCCATTTCCGCAACATCCTGTTTTTTCTGAAACAGATTTCGAACTGTGCCAAGAAAATCATTCGGATCGATTCTGGAAAAATCACCGTAGAGATTCTTGTAGGATCCAATGCGGCATCCAAGACTTTCAGTCGTCATAAAATCCATGGTGAAATAACCGTCTTCAATGGTTCCGTTCTTCATCTTCCAGCGGTAAGTCGGTTTCACTGCAGAAACAGCCAGATTGCCATAAACATTTAATCCGACCGGTGTTTCTTTTTTTACTTCTGCCTTAAACCCGGTTGCGGTCACACTGTACGTAACGGTATAGCCTTTGATCGTATGGCTTTTTGTAAATGTCTTGACGCGCTGATCCATCATCTGGATTCCAGTCGGATTGACATAGGAGGTCTCAGCACCTTCCTGCAGAATGGATCCATCCATTTCATCAATGATCGTTGCCTGATTGAAATCTATGGAAAAACTGTCTGCCGCATCGATGGATGAAATGACGGTTTCCGGTTCAGCCGGTTTCAATATTGCCTCGGTCGCATCTGCTTTAGGCGTCACGGATTCGATCTGGTAAAGTGTACCGCTGTCTTTGGGAGAATTGGAAACGACATACTGGCCTGGCTGAATTGCGGCTTCTTTGGAGAATACAGCGGTGCCTTCCTCCGGATCTACTTCAACTGGCTCTTCATCTGAGAATTCAACATCCTTGTTCCATTCAAGACTTCCAAAGGAAGGTTCAAAGGTTTTGTGGTTGATCAGATCGACTGTCAGTTCCAGATATGAGATTGCCTCGTCTTTTGGAAGTTCTTTGGTGGGACAGAAGCGATTATGTTTATCAAGTGTCATCAGTCCGCTGGATACTGCAGCACTGACCTGTTTTGGAAAACGCGTGTGACTGATGTCACGGATCTCATTCTGAGGTGTCTGGGTAAGATCCCGTTCTGTAAGATTCATCAGCGTATAGGCTGCCCATTCCCTGGTCAATTGGGCATAGGGGTCAAATGCGGTATTGGTGTCCAGTACCTTCCATTCGACCGCCGCCTGTACGGCATCATAGTATGGTGAGCCCTCCCGTACATTGACAAAATACGGTTTTGTCGCATCATACTGCTGAATACCCGCCTGTTCATCTAGCAGAACGATCCAGTCCCCAAGGGTGATCCCCGCCACAGCAGGAGATGCACATCCTGTGCTCAAAGAACACAGGAGTGCACCTGCCAGGGCGAGCAGGATCGGTTTAAGCCTGAATCCCCTGGGCATTGCTGGTGATGGTTGTTTCCAGGGAATCGTAGCTTTCTACCGTCCGATCGAGAAAGCGTGCATAGGTGTCAATCAGTTCCTTCTGCTGTTCAAAGCGGGACGCAAACTGGTTGAACCGGCTGCGGATTGCCTCTGCTCCATCCGACATCCAAGAAACGGAGGTGTTATCCATTTCCTTACGGATGCGGGAAAGATCTTCGAACATTTCATTGTTGCAGGAACGAATTTTTGCCGCACAGTCACTGACCTGGCCAAGTGAAATTTTCAGATTATCCATAGGTTTACCTCCTTACTGTGCAAGTGCACCTGCCTGGCTTGCCAGGTCATCCTGAATGGCGCGATAGGATTTCGCGGAATTGCGGAGAAATTCCGCATATTGTCCACATAAGAGGGACATTTCGCGAAAATCGGACTGAAATCTGGCAATCTGATTGGAAAAGGCAGTATTGTCCTTCCCCTGCCAGCCGGCCTTCATGGTGTCAACTGCCTCAAACAGCTGCCCATAGGCTCTTGTGTAATCCTGATTACTTTCATCGATTCGGGC
Organism: Solobacterium sp.; assembly: GCA_017514525.1. GTDB lineage: Bacteria > Bacillota_I > Bacilli_A > Erysipelotrichales > Erysipelotrichaceae > Bulleidia. The sequence continues at coordinate 3,817 of JAFWJY010000107.1, forward strand.
AGCACAGGATTCAAGCTGCTCCGGTTCTACTGCAATGGAACGCATATCAGTTCCTCCCTTCTGATATATCTATTCCCTTGAATTAAAAAATCCCCGCAAAATTCTTTAAATTTCTGCGAAGTTTTTTTAGGAAAATGAAAAAAATCATGAAAATGCAGTACTCTGCACATAAAAAAGACATCTATGAAGGCTGTTCATAAATGTCTTTTGGTGATCAAAGATCGAAGTATACCGATTCATGGTCTCCATGGAGAATATAACGAATCGTAAATCCTCTGCCATGGAAATTAATGTCTGTTACTTCTGCTTCGGTCAGATACCGGTATTCTTTATACTGACGCTTCATCTCTTCCGTATAGGAGGAAGGATCGTCACTGGTGAGGAACACGCCGCCCAACAGAGCAGCTACTGTTGCGAGTTTCTGTTTCTGCGCTGGCGTCAGCTTGCAGTTTTCCGTGCGCAGGAAGAAGACATCCGGATCGCTGAGATAAGCTCTGCCATTGAGCTGGCGTCTGGAAATGGTGTTTCCAATCGCATGCTTGGTGGAAGGACGCTCGCGGTGAATGATCCGCATACGCGTTTTATCATTCCAGTCCAGTGTCACATCACAGCTGATGCGGCAGTACTCGACAAGCCCAAATGCCGGCATGACCGGAACACCGCATCCTAAAATCGGATGGGTTCCGCACAGTTCGCGCAGGAATTTCATTGCCCGGATCATACGGGCAGCACGTGTTTCATGGCTGTCTCCATAAGGTGCTGCACCATACAGAAAATCCAGCTTGACAAGGTCAAAGCCCCATTCGTCAAATACCCGATGAAATACGTCGCGCAGATACTGCTGTACTTCCGGATGATCAATATCCAGGGAATAGAAACCGGACCAGTTGCTGCCGCAGGCAAACAGATCTCCTTCATGGCGGTAAAACCAGTCTGGATGATTCCTGTATAAAGCACTCTCTGTCTCTGCCACAAACGGTGCCAGCCACAAGCCTGCCTCAAAGCCACTGGCATGGATTTCATCCACCATGGCTTTCATGCCGTTCGGGAACTTAGAATGATCTTCTTCCAGCCAGTCGCCGACTTTCGGCTCCCAGCCATCATCGATCTGAAACAGATCTCCCTGTTCAAAGATGGTTTTACAGCCGTTCAGATCCTGGAGGATCGCAGCTTCATTAATATCCTGATAGCGGTTATACCAGCTGGAGTACCCATAGAGGGGTTTGGCTTCCAGGCGTTTCATTGGAAGTGCTTCGAACCAGCCGTCATAAACATCCTGTTCGCTACCTTCGTTACAGTAGAGATCAAAGATCGGATACGTTCCTTCAAATTCAATGCCGACACAGTCCCGCTGAATGACCAGAGACTGCGGACGCGCCAGATATGTAAACATTGTGTAGCCTGGTTCTTCATTCAGTGACGCAAACAGTCTAACGGTTCTTCCATTCCGGAAAGAGCACCAGGAGTGACCATGAACGATACCCGGGCGGGCCGGATATTCGACAAAGTGATAATCCGCATATCCGTCAAACTTATAACGTCTGACAAGTGCCGGCGCAATACCGTGCAGTCCGCGGATCGCAGAGTTTCTTGTGTATTCCGGACAATAAGTCCAGGTCTGGTAGCCATTCATGAAGATGGCTTCACTGCGTTCCGTTTCAAGATGAATTTCTGCAATGACGCGCTTGATCGTGCACGGAGGAAGATCACAGGTAATGTGATTCGCTCCGGTTTCCAGATCAAAGACACCGCTGATTTCGCAGTCTGCCCCGTTTTCTTCAAAGAGAACAGTCCAATTCAGCTCATACATAACTTAACCCTCGCGACGTGCATTCAGCTCCGTATTCATGGATACGATCTTTTCATCTGTTAAGAGGAATTTCTTCTTGAACACATATAATGCGACAAACAGACCAATGATCGGAAGTACCGTCATGAGAATACGCAGACCGGTAATGGTGCCGGCACTTTGCTGAACAATGCCGCCATCGGTGGAATCATCGCCGACAAGTCCAATCAGTTTCAGACCAAGGCCGCACAGGAATACCGCCAGACCGCTCGCAAGTTTGACAACGAATGTCTGCATGGAGAAGATAACACTCTCTTCCCGCTTGCCTGTCTTGAGTTCGCCATAGTCAACCGTAGCAGACAGGAAAACAGTCGTAAGTACGGTAAGAATCCCGTTGGCAAGGAATACGAACAAGCCGGCTCCGCAGATAATGAACATATTGTTGGCAAGTCCGGTGAAGCAGGCGATCAGAATCAGCGCATAACCGATTATTTCAAGAATCAAGCAGAGTTTGAAGATTGCCTCATTGGTCATCTTTCTGCGCAGAATCGGATAAAGAGCCATCATGGAAAGAATCTGTGAAGCGCCGCCTACCATGTTGAACAGCATGTGGGAGCTCGCCCAGTCTGCTCCGCCAACATCATACTTGAAGAAGTAGATCAGCAGGTTGGAAGTGATATAAAGTGCGCTGTTGATCAGAACGATGGTGATCACTACGATCATAGCCTGATCATTGTCAAAGAGCGCCTGGAACATTTCTTTGATGGAAGCTGATTTGGTTTCTTCATTTTTGGTATTGGCAGGTTCCTTGATGGCAAAGAACAGGATCGCTTCAACGACGATGAAGACAGCCGCAACAATCAGAGAAACCGTTTTGAAACCAGCATATTCATTGGCTTTTGTAATACCGCCGCCAATCAGCTGTACGGAACGCATCGCAAATACAGTAATCAGCGCATTACCGACACCAGCGCAGGTACGGCCGACAACGGAAATCGCTTCACGCTCTGCAGGTTCTTTGGTAACAGCAGGAATCAAAGACCAGTATGGAATATCCATCATGGTGTAAGTCACACCCCAGAGAATATAGATAATCGCAAAATAGAGATTCAGTCCGCTGCCCTTTAATCCGGCAGGTGCCGCAAACAGGGCGTAGAGAACAAATGCGTTCAGTACCGTACCAGACAGGATCCATGGACGGAACTTGCCCCACTTCGTGCGTGTCTTGGCAACGACAACACCCATAAACGGGTCGTTGATCGCATCAAATACTCTTGCCAGCATGAGTACAAATCCAACGAATGCCGGATCAATACCGAGAATGTCCTGATAGTAGTACATGACGAATGAGCTGCTGAGCGCATACACCATGTCTTTGCCAATGGCGCCAAGACCATAGGCAGCAGTCTGTTTCTTTGTAAATTTCATACCCCTCTTTACCTCACTGTAAATTCGATCTTCTGATCGTTAAGTCCATCGCAATGAATCGTTAAGGTTGCTGTACCGGATGTTCCGGTTGTACGTATATAAGTGCCGCAGGAACCGCCTTCCAATACCGCTGTTGCAGGTCCGATCAGTTCAATCGGTCCCTCGGTTGTAAAGCTGACAGGCAGTTGTGCATACGGTGTCAGGTTGTTATTGTCATCCTTTACCTGAATACGAATCGCTGCCATGTCATAGACATCGCCATCTTTCAGTTCTGTCGCAGAAGTTTTCACTTCGAGATGCAACGACTGGCCTGGCGTTTTTGTGACACTGGCAATCACTTCATCATTGCGTACCGCATCAAAGCGCCATCTGGTTGCCTCACCGCCCCAGTTTCCAACATACTTGCCATACAGTGCATAGCCATCCTCGAAGGTCATCTTGTATCGCAGCATAATATATGCAAGCTTAGCCTTATAAACTGCTGGAAGTGCTGAGAAGCCGTACTTTCCTGCCGCCAGCATACAGTCGCGAATCGCAGCCGCCTGGCCCTTTGGCATATGTTCCTGGGTTTCCAGGAGTTCGCCAATCGTATCATCAATCAGAATCGGACCGTGTTTCATGCCCTTCCATTCTTTTGCGGCGGTAAAGCTTCTGACAAATACATCATTCTTGTAGAGATCAATTCGGTCCGCATTAGTGAAGGCATAAATGTCGCCAAGATTGCCTGCCGCATAATCACCGATATCCATCGAATTGCCAACTTCCAGAACAGGTACTTTTTCTTCCTGGCTGGCATAAACCGCAGCCGCAAGCTTCGGATTGCGGAAGCTGTCGAGTACGCCATGGTAACAGATGCGGTCTCCGCTTCCAAAATCTTTATGTGTCGGATAATCAAACATCACCCACTGGAAGACACCCGCATGCGTTCCATCCGCTCCCGCCTGGTTCATGACCCTTGCGTGGCGGAGGGCATGTTCCTGACGGTGTGACCAGGAATCATACGGCTTGGTTGGATACATATGACCATTGGCTTCACTGATCAGCATTGGCTTATGTACATCCGGCGACACATCTTTCTTAGGTTTTGCGCCGGGCGTAATGCCGTTATGAGAGAAATCATTGAAGGCATATACGTCCTCAAGCAGATGACTCTTTTCAAGGTAACGAACTCCACTGGTGAAGCGTGTCTTGTCGAGATCATGTGCGACTGCATTTGTGCGTGTATACAGTTCATCATCATCGAGGCTTTCATTCACACGAACACCCCAGAGAATAATGGACGGATGATTGCGGTATTCCTTAATCATTTCAATGACGTTGTGAACGCATTGTTCTCTCCAGCCGGCATCCTTGGAAAGATGCTGCCAGCCCGGGATTTCCGTAAAGACAAGTATTCCGCGGCGATCACACTCATCAATAAAATAATGACTCTGCGGATAATGACAGGTACGTGCGGCATTCACGCATAATTCTTCATCAAGGATTCGCGCATCTTCACGCTGCAGTGATTCCACTGCCGCATAACCGATATACGGAAAGCACTGGTGACGATTTAAACCTCTCAGGAAGACCGGTTTCCCGTTAATCAAAATTTCGTCATCGGTAAGAGAAATCGTGCGGAATCCAAATTTTACAGTCTTTGTGTCAATGATGACATCATCTTTACTGATGGATACTTCTGCCTCGTACAGTTTTCCGTTTCCAACTTCCCAGGCGATGGCATCCGGAACTTCCACCGGTACACTGCCATTTTCTGCCTTGCAGGAAACCTGTTTACGGACAGTGCCGTCTTCTTCCTTGATTGTGACAAACAGCCGGCATCCTGCAGGATCTCCATCGAGCTCCACATTTACAACCGCATGTGTGCAGTCCGGTGTTTCTACAAATATATCGGAGACAAGCGTTGTACCGCGTACATCCAGCCATACATCCCGATAGATGCCGCCAAATGTCAGATAGTCAATAACGAATCCAAACGGAGGAATGGATGGATTTTCGGTGGAATCCAGCTTTACAACAATTTCATTATCAGCGCCATAATTAACACAATCGGTAATCTCATAACGGAACATTGTATAGCCGCAGGAATGCGTTCCAAGCTCCTTGCCATTACAGTAAACGGTTGCGATATGAGCGGCACCGTCAAACTGCAGGAATAATCGTTTGCCTTTCTTATCCTCTTCAATAAACAGTATTCTGCGATAGCCACAGATCATCTGATAATCGTGTGGATCAATGTAATGCAGCGGAAGGATTTTTGTAGTATGGGGAATCCTTACTTTTTCACAGGCTCCCTTACCAGCCGCAAACGCTTCACTCCATTGATCGGTAAACTCCCAGTCATTATTCAGCCGAATCATTCCATACTCCTTTCATCAGTATTTCAACCATGTTCTGCAATGCTTCCTGGTATGTCATTCCATTTCGTTTCAGCTCATCCGTGTAAAGAAAGTTATCAATCGAAGAAGTAACGATCTGCTTTAATACCGGTAAACAGATATCTTTTACTTTTCCTTCTTTCTTTCCCTGATTCAGCAGTTCATATATCGGTTCCCATTCACTGTCGAGATTTTTGGAAATTGCTTTCCATACGGATGGATATTTCCCCTCTATTCCAGACAGCTGTCGGAAATCCAGCGTCTTGAAATTTTCAGGCATTTCAATGAGAACTCGTGCAATCTTTTCCTCCATTGGAAGCTGTGAATCAAGAATCCGCTGCTTGCATGCCTGAATCTGCATAAATCCGTTCGTTACAAGATCTACCAGAAGTTCTTCTTTAGATGCATAAAGCTTGTAAATCGTCTTTTTTGCGACATGCATTTCCCTGGCAACGTCTTCCATCGTGAATTTCAGTCCTTTCATACGGAAGAGTTCTGTTGCTGTTTCTCGAATTTGTTCCTGCAATTCCATAAAACCTCCAGGAAACCACTTTTTTATTTCCGGTTTCAATTTTAGATGAATGTAAGCGTTTTCGCAATAGAAAAAGCAAACAAATTTTACATATGTGTAAAAAAAAGCCCGACTTTAAAATGGGCTTTCCAGTTGATTATCTGCGTTTCTAAACAGCTTGTTAATTCTTATTTAGATAAGAATTGATCTCTTCATCATTACAGCCTCGTTCATTTAGCATCTGTTTTAACAGTTGAAAATTACTATGACTCTTTTCCAGCTCATTATGACTCTTTTCCAGTTCTTTATTACTCTTCTCTAGTTCTCTCAGCCCTTGAAGTCTTCCTTGTTTCTCAGATTCAGCTCTTTTTATAGCCTGCAATCTTCCTTGTTTTTCACGTTC
>JAFWJY010000108.1 GCA_017514525.1 Solobacterium sp.
ATTATTCGCCGGAACCGTACTGCTTAATCAGTTCAACGATGAATTCTTCCTGTTCCTTTGTGCTGGCCTGGAATTCTTCATAGCCCATCCAGCCATCCAGAGAACCGGAGTCAGACAGCCATGTCTGGAAAGATTCTGTCTGAGATGCTTCGTGCAGTGCTTCAGACCAATACTCTACACATTCCTGCGGAGTATCGCCCGGCAGCGCAAGACCTCTCCACTGCGGGAAGACGAAGTCGATACCTGCTTCCTTGAATGTCGGAACATCCGGGAAAGCTTCTTCTCTCTCTTCACTTGCAAAACCGACTACCTGAATTTCACCAGCCTTGATCTGATCAATCACTTCACCCAGCTGTCCGAAGACTGCATCAACCTGGCCGCTGAGCAGACCTGTGAGTGCTTCACCGCCATCAGAATACGGAACATAGTTGAAGTCGCATCCAAGTGCAGTTGCCGCAACTTTCGAGAACATCCAGGCCGGACCGCCGGAAGCTTCGCCGCCAATGGTGACTTCACCAGCCGTATATGCCTTCTTGAATTCTTCAATATCAGCCAGCGGGCTGTCCTTCTTAACCACCAGAAGCTGCGGTTCATACTGCAGACGGGCGACCGGAATCAGGTCTGTGTTGATATTCATGCCGTTATTGGCGTTGTAGTACCAGAGAATATTAGTCGGTGTGATGACAACCAGAGTATGGCCGTCATTCTTACCCTTCTGAACATACGCCCAGACATTGGAACCGGCGGAACCCTTCTTGTTCTGCATGAACATGTTGACCGGAACGATGTCTGTAGCCGCAGCGATGACTGCACGGCCGATCAGGTCGCCGCCAGCACCAACACCGGAATGAGTAACAATTTCAACATCCTTTGTCGGAACCCAACCTTCTGTTGTTTCACTGGAAGCTTCCGCGGACGGAGCCGGAGTGTTGGAAGAACCTGAAGACGAGCTGCATCCTGTAACAGCGAGCATTGCAGCTGACAGGACAATGGCCAATAATTTCTTTTTCATCTTTTCCCTCCTAAATTTTTGGCATTCGGAAGAACCATTAATACGTGTTCTTCTATATGGCTACATCATAGTTCACGATTAACTATGTGAAAAATGCCAATTATTTAGAGAAAATATAATAAAAAATCATGAAATGATACCGCTTTCATGCCATAACAAATCATGATTTATTGATTATATAAATTTATATTATGTTTTTGTGTCGCTTTATATAGCAAAAATTGTATCGTTTATGCAAAACATTTAGACATAATCTGCCGCACTGCTTAATTCACCACATTGTCAGGCTTACCTGCCAGAAAGGATCTTATGTTCTTTTCTGTGCAGTCCAGGATTCTCTGCCGGCTTTCCTTTGAGGCCCAGCTGATATGCGGTGTAATGATACAGTTCGGTGCTGACAATAACGGATTGTCATGCGTAATCGGCTCGGTGGAAACAACATCCAGTCCCGCGGCCGCCACTTTCCCGCATGCCAGGGCATCCGCAAGATCCTGTTCAACAACCAGCGGACCACGGCTGTTATTGATGATGATTACACCATCTTTCATCTTGCTGATGCTTTCTTTATTAATGATTCCTTTTGTGTCCGGAAAGAGAGGACAATGCAGTGCAATCACATCGGCAGATCTGTAGATGGTCTCTCTGTCGACGTACTCGGCGATCATTTTTCCGGATTCTGTTTCATGAGTGTCGTTAGCCAGAACACGCATGCCCAATGCTTTCGCAATCTTTCCTGTTGTCTGACCGATTCTGCCAAAGCCGATGATGCCAATCGTCTTGTCCGCAAGCTCAATCAGCGGATAATCCCAGAAGCACCAGTCATCATTATCCGCCCATTTGCCTGCATGCACGGCATCGGAATGATAGCCGATGTGATGACAGATTTCCAGCAGCAGCGCAATTGCATACTGTCCGACAGCGGCCGTGCCATATGTCGGCACATTTGAAACAGGAATCCCCTTTTCTGCCGCATAATCCGTATCAATGACATTGTATCCCGTTGCCAGAACGGTAATATACTTCAGATTCGGACAGGCATCAATGACCTCCCGGTCAATCGGACATTTATTGGTCAGAACAATTTCCGCATCACCAATACGGGAAATGATTTCTTTGTTGTTGATTGGCGTACGCTCATATACAGTGAGTTCTCCGAACTGTGAGACACAATTCCAGCTGAGATCTCCGGGATTTTCTGTATATCCGTCCAGAATAACAATTTTCATAAACTACCACTCCTTTAAAAAATTATTGCCATATTTTTATCGGTCAGGCAATCCTGTTTTCTGCGGGCAAAAACAAAAGAGGACATTACGTCCTCTTCTGTTTTCAGATTCAGTTCAGTCTTGCCTTCAGTTCTTCCAGTTCAGCTTCCAGCTTGCGGATCGCTTCTTCCTTCAGATAGACATTGCGCTCGAGGTCTTCCTTGAGAACCGGCACAACATCCAGTGTCAGACGATACTGCAGGTCTTCCAGCTGCTTCTTAGCCGCATCCAGTTCAGCCTGCTTGGCATCAACCTGCGCCTGGAACCGCTTGTTGGCGGCATCTCTCTTGGCACCCCAGAACATATCCTTGACCTTTGTGAATTCATCCCACAGACGGTCATTGTCATCCTTTCCGGAATAA
>JAFWJY010000109.1 GCA_017514525.1 Solobacterium sp.
CCTTCTCACCTGTGTTCCATACATCATTTGCTGCAGAAGCACGCTTGTGCTTCTGTTTTCTGTTTCTTCTCTTATCTCTGACTCTCTTCCCGCCTGTTGATCGCATACAGAAAAAAACGCAGCGTGTGCGTTTTATATTACTTCCAGTTTATCTGTCAGATGCGCCTTCAGGTATTCTGCCATCCCACATTCATTGACCGATGGGGCAATCGCATAAGAAACAGCCTTGGCATCATCTGATCCGTTTTCCATGGCTATGCCATAGCGTACATACTGCAGCATCTGGATATCGTTTGTTGTATCGCCAAATGCCATCATCTCATTTGGAGTGATATGCATCATCGCGCCAATGACCTGAATACCGACATCTTTGGCCAACAGCGGATTTGTAATTTCAAACAGATCAACAGCCGTCTTATATCCGATAAAGCGAGGATCCGGATGTTCTGCCGCAAAGCGCTCGACTGTTTCCATATCCTCTGGCTCTACAACAAACATTTCCTTGAATTCCGGTTTTACGGTAAGCGCACGGACATCGCCCACGATACACTTTACTCCGACACGCCGTGCGACATTTTCGGTATTTGCGGAAATGCGCGATACATACAGCGTCATTCCGTCATACAGTGTTGGAATCAGATTCAATGGTTCGTAAAGATCGATTACATCCCGCAGTATTTCCGGGCTCAGCTTATAGGCCTCCTGGCGCTTTCCGGTGCTGCATTCCAGCACTTCACCGCCATTCGAACCAATGATGTAATCACTCGCCTCACGCAGGCCCCAGCCATCCAGCAACGGCAGAACCGAATCAATCGGTCTTCCGCTGCATACCGCAAACTTTACACCAAGGCTGCGATAATGATTCAGTGTTTCCGGAATCCGGGGATCACAGTGATTGTGCGTGTCAATAATCGTACCGTCAAGGTCACTTGCGATCAGCCGAATCATGCGGTCACCGTTTCTTTCTGTTCTATCTTGAGATTGCTGAGAGGTTTTTCAAACAGCGCAAAGATTTCCTCTTTACGAGCTTCCATATCCTGATAACCCAGGTTGTATAGCTCTTCGCATTTCTGCGAATCTCCCTTCCAGCGGCTGACTTTAACAGTCTTGGTCGGATAGATCATCACGGACTTCTTCTGTTCTACAAGCTCATTGATCATCTGAATCTGTTTATAGTAATTCAGGTGCCGTACTTTATAGTCTTCCAGTACGCACGGATATTTCCGGTAAACGATTCGCATTAGCAGTTTTACAAACCAGGAAGCCTCAGGGCGGACATAGTCCTTGGGTTTTGTGGTAACGACAAGCGTTTTTGTACAGCCCTGTTCAACAGCCCGTTCAATTGGAATCATCTTGGTAATGCCTCCATCCAGCAGAGGACGGCCCTTAAAATCTACAGTCGCAGCAGCGACCGGTAGTGAACACGTTGCCCGCAACAGTTCCATCTCATCATCTAGGTCCTGTGCATTGAAATAAACCGTCTTCCCAAGATCAAGATCGTAACAGCCGATTTCCAGATTGGTATTGGCATCACGCAGCGGCTTTACCGAAAAGTGCTCCTGTTCAATCAATAC
>JAFWJY010000110.1 GCA_017514525.1 Solobacterium sp.
AGATCAAACGGCAGCTCACCGCCGGTGATCTTCGCATTCATATCAACAATTTCACGGATAACACTCTGACCAAGCCACTCATTGTGCTTGAAGTGCGACAGCAATGGACCGCCGATGCAGGAGCCAATGCACGCAGACATCTCTACGAAGTAGCCCTTGAGCGTGCCTTCCTTCATCGCTTCCAGCACTTTCTGGATGCGGTCAATTCCTTCTACATCAATGTACTTATAATTTCGGTTATCGTGCTCAATGCAGTTGAGGATGCCGCCCGGCGTCGGGTAAAGACGTGCAATCGAGCCTTCAAACTCATCCCAGTCTTTTTCCTCTTCTTCCTTCAGCGTACCGGAGATCCACATCAGCAGTTCATCCATACCGATACATGCGTCAATGGAGCCGGCAAACCGCTCATCACGGATTTCCTTGAATTTGGCAATGCATGGGGAAAGGAACACCACTTTGGCATTCGGATGTTCCTGTTTGATCAGACGTCCATGGGCAATCATCGGTGAAACAACCGGTGCCATGAACGGGGTAAGCTCTCCATACTCTTTCTCAATGAGGGAATTGACTGCCGGACAGCAGGTCGTGATGATGTTTTCCATCGTTCCTTCATCAATCAGATTACGGAATGCCTTTGTGACCAGTTTTGCGCCTTCCGCCGTTTCCCGGACTGCTGAAAAGCCACGGCTTTCCAGAATCTTTACCAGAGAGGAAAACTGCGGCCACACCGCAACAAAGCTCGGCGCAGCGCTGATGATCACTTCTTCCTTGTTGTTCAGCCATTCCTTGATCCGGTCAAGATCTGAAATGACCGCTTTGGCATCATGCGGGCATACGCTGTAGCAGCGTCCGCACATGATGCACTCCTCTTCCACAATTGTCGGCTGATTCTTGAGATAGGTCATCGCGTTTGTCGGGCATGCGCGAACACACCTCAGACAGTTATGACAATGGGACGGCTCCAGCCGAATATACTCATTCGGTTTCATGAAAGTATCTTGAAGAGCTCACGGCTGAGCACTTCCTTTGCGTTCTGGGCTGTGACCTGTTCAATCTGGTTGCCGTTGATGCGAATGCCAAGGCCAATGTGATTCTGACATGCCTTCATGCAGAAAGAACCTTTGACCGCAATCTTGTCTTCCCAATGGTTTTCCTTAATCAGGTCATTCAGCTGGTTCACTACCTGACTGCTGCCCTTTACATAACATGCACTTCCGATACAGATCTCCACGTTTACCATATGATTTCTCCTTCAATTACCTGTTATTACTCCACGTGTTTTCCAACTTCCATATCCACTCCGTCAAAGGAGAAGATTTCAAGCGACTTCTGAATAGTCTTCTTATCCGTTGTCATGTTTTCCTTCGCCATGCGGCCCTTAACGGATACGGCATCCGAAATGCATGCCGGACCTGCTATACAGCCGCCCGGGCAGCACATGCCTTCCAGAATGTCGAAGGTGAACTTGCCGGCCTGAATAATCTGAAGCTGCTTCTTGCACTCCATTGCGCCATTCGCCATGAATGCCGTATAAGGACCATCGTTATGTTCCTTGGCAGCTTCCGCAACCGCCTGCGCAACACCTCCGCTGAACGCAAAGTTACGACCATAAACAGACGGATACTCTTCTTCTGTCGCCTTTACATCTTCCGGATTGATGCCCTGCGAAATCAGCATCGCAGCCAGTTCTTCATATGTCAGTACATAGTCAACTACGCTGTAGGCTTCCATCGCTTCCTGCTTCTTGGCAAGGCATGGTCCGATAAAGACAACACCGGCATCCGGATGTTCATTCTTGATCTTGCGGGCAATCGCTTCCATCGGCGTTACCGTCGTGGACTTATTCTCTTCATACAGCTTCGGGAAGTGAATTCTCAGCATATTTACAAATCCCGGGCAGCAGGAAGTGGTCATCGGCTTGCCGCTCTTCTTATGTTCTGCCAGCTCACGGTATTCAAATTCCGCAACTGCATCGGCACCGACAGCGACTTCCACACACTTGGTAAAGCCAAGCATCTCTACACTCTTAAGCACCTGCGGCAGTGTTGTATTCTCAAACTGTCCCTGAATGGACGGCGCAACTACCGCATAGACTGGTGTTCCCATACGTATCGCCTGAATGACCGGTACGACCCAGGAAACATCTTCGATTGCGCCAAACGGGCAGGCGCCTTCGCACTGACCGCAGTTGATGCACTTCTTTTCATCAATGACAGCGATGTCATGTTCATCCCAGCTGATTGCCTGAACCGGGCAGTGGGCGTAGCACGGACGCTCCGTCACCACGATTGCGCTGTACGGGCAGGCTCTTGCGCAGGCACCGCACTCCTTGCACTTCGTGTAGTCGATTTCACTGCGGGTAGTGCCAATGTGAATCGCTCCAAACCGGCATGCCGCAAGACACGATTTTGCCATACACTTACGGCAGTTGTCGGTAACCCGGATCTTCTTGATGGAACATCCGTCACACGCCGCATCGATGACATGAATAATCTGCCGTTCATTCGGTTCGATTTCCTCTCTGGCCATCTTACCCATTGCCAGTCGAACGCGCTGACGCAGAACTTCACGCTCCTTGTACACACAGCACCGATAACGCGGGCCGTCGAGCGAGACCAGATTCTTGGCATACGCCTGAACTTTGTCTTCATCAACATCGCCTTCAAATGCCTGTTTGCAGATGCTGACCAGAATGTCGAATTTAAATTGCCTTGATTCATGGCTGAACATATTGGACATAAGATTGTTCTCCTTTTCTTCAAATCTTACTGGTTGCTGTATACCCGAAAGGAATGCTCATACTGCATTCCATATTCCACTCGTTTCAGGTTTGCCTCATTGGAGAGATCCCGGATAATCAGACGCGCAAATTCAATCGTCGCGCCCATCCCTCTGGCGGTGATCAGGTTGCGATCCTGCACTGCCAGCTCCATCTGGTAGTTTCCTTCATAATCCGGTGAATAAAAGTCCGGAAAGCAGGTATAGCGCCTGCCCTTGAGAATACCCCATTTTCCAAACAGCGATGGTGCAGCGCAGATGGCACACGTCAGTTTTTCTTCCTGCCAATGCTTCATGAATACGTCCCGGAGCGGTTCAAAGGCACCGAGATTCTCGGTTCCAAGCTTTCCGCCCGGAAGGATCAGTGCGGTATAGGAAGATGGATTAATCTCCTTCCAGAGGCGATCCGCAAACAGCGTAACGCCATGGGATGACTCTACTTTCAAATCATCAGTAATGGAAACAGAATCCACTTCGATATCTGCTCTCCGCAGCATATCAATGGTAATCAGGGCTTCACAGTCTTCAAACCCTTTCGCAAGAAAAATTGCACACTTCATCAGTGTCTCCTTTACATATTTGAGAAAATTATAACAAACAACAGCAGTACATTCCTGCCTTTTTGGCAACTTTTCCGCCTTTTCGTACTGCTATGAGACCTGCTGCGGCTAAGAGAAAGGAACCTGCATTGCCTGCGGGTTCCTTTTTTTGTTTTCCGGTCTGACTGTCCACACGGAATTCGTGTCCTTACGTCAATGGTCTGTTATCCCTATCTCGGTGATAAGGAGGTATGTTTTTCAGGATAACATCTGAGCTGCCGCTTCATCGTCCGAAGAATGAATGACATCCGGGAGATTCCTGCCCGAACGGATCGGCACCGTTCTCAAGCATCCTCTCACTGCGTTTGTCACTGCGGCACGTTGTCCGCATCATTGCTGGACCACTCTCCGCTTTTCAGACCTTGAAACTATCGTTGTTTACGCAGGCTCATCCAATCAGATGGCGCTGCCTCCTTGAATTCCTGGTCCCATATCGCAACCTCCCGGATCAGATAATGATGACTTGATAGATCCTTCTTCACTTACTTAATAGCCGATTTTTCAGGCTTTGAATAGCCCTATTATTCCATCCGGATAATTGCTATAATAATTAATTGTGAGGGCAGTATGCCCTTTTTTCGTTTTCCCTCCCAAAAAAAGAGAGGATTGATTCCCCTCTTAATCGCTTTCTTCATCCTCCAGCTTGCCCAGTTCTCTGGCATGCCGGCGGCGATCAATAATGGTCAGATACTTCTTGCGCACACGGATATCCTCCGGTGTGATTTCAACAAGCTCATCGTCATTGATAAACTCAATGGCCTGTTCCAGTGTCAGGATGCGCGGCGGAACGAGCTTCATTGCCTCATCATTGCCGGTTGAACGTACAGCCGTCATCTTCTTGTTTTTGATCGGGTTGACCGTCATATCCTTGTTTTTGGCGGATACGCCGATGATCATTCCTTCATAGACCGGTGTCTGTGCACCGATGAACAGCTGTCCGCGCTCCTGAATGTTCCAAAGCGCATAGGTCATTGCCCCGCCGGTCTCCGTGGAGATGAGGGCACCGTTTTCACGCTGCGGGATATCACCCTTCCATGGCTCATACCCGGACAGACGCTGTACCATGGTTCCTTCTCCATGGGTCGTATTGATGAAGTCACTGCGGTAGCCAATTAAGCCACGGGTCGGAACCGTATATGTAATCCGGGTATAGGTTCCTTCCTCCTCCATATTCTGCAGCATACCCTTGCGGATATTCAGCGCGGAGATGACGGTACCGCTGTATTCCGTCGGTACATCACATACGACTTCTTCAATCGGCTCACAGGTTACGCCATCGATCTTCTTCAGAATAACTTCCGGTCTCGATACCGCAATTTCATAGCCCTCACGGCGCATCTGTTCCAGAAGGATCGTAAGATGCAGCTCACCGCGGCCGCTGACCTTGAAGGTATCTGTGGAATCTGTTTCTTCCACCTTAAGGCCGACATTGACTTCAAGTTCCTTTTCCAGACGTTCCCGGATATTGCGGGATGTGACATATTTGCCAACCTGTCCTGCAAACGGACTGTCGTTGACCATGAAGTTCATGGAAAGTGTCGGTTCTTCGATCTTGATGATCGGCATCGGGTCCGGTGCACCTTCCGGGCACAGCGTATCACCGATTGAAATATCCGGAATGCCGGAGATCATAACGATTTCACCGCACTGCGCTTCCGGTACGGCAACACGGCTGAGTCCCTTGTACACAAAGATCTGGTTTGTTTTCCCGCGTCCGCTCTTGCCGGACTTATTGCATACCTCATAGCCGGTAGCTTCTTTTAAAGTACCGGAGTAAATGCGGCCAATGCCAAGACGGCCAATATAATCATCATACGCAAGTGCGCATACCTGCATCTGAACCGGCTCGTCCATCAGATTCGGATAGCACTGGGAGTGATGAATGATGGTCTCAAACAGCGGGGTGATGTCTTCATTGGTATCCGTATCCCAGTTGTAACGGACAATACCCTGTCTTGCGACACCATAAAGGATTGGAAAATCCAGCTGATCATCTGCCGCATTGAGATCCAGGAACAGATCATATACTTCATCAATGACCTCGTTGGCTCTTTGATCCGGCTTATCCATCTTATTTATTAAGAGGATCGGACGCAGTCCGATTTCCAGACTCTTCTGCAGGACAAAGCGTGTCTGCGGCATTGGTCCCTCACTGGAGTCAACCAGAAGGATTACCGTATCGACCGTTCTTATAATGCGTTCTACTTCAGAAGAGAAGTCTGCGTGACCCGGTGTATCTACAATATTGATCTTGTAGTCCTTGTACGTAACAGAACAGTTCTTGGAGTAGATCGTAATGCCGCGTTCCCGTTCCAGGGCATTGGAATCCATAACGCAGTCAACAACTTTCTCATTGTCTTTAAATACATGGCTCTGTTTTAAAAATGCATCAACCAGTGTTGATTTTCCTGCGTCTACATGTGCAATCACTGCGATGTTAATAATCTTTTGATAGTCCATATTCCGTCACCCTCAAAACGTCATAATTATATTGTTCGCATGCCTATTTGACAACAAAAAACGTTTTCCCGGCACGCATAAGTCAGCTGGCAGCGCTTACAGCTGTTCCATCATTAAAAAAAGACTTCACACTGGAAGTCTTGGTCAGTTTCGATCCCGATGGATCCGATGTGTTTTCTCTTCCCGGGTCAGAACGATCAGGATCAGCACACAGACAAGTGATGCCAGGATAAGTGCTACCAGAAGCACACCCATCCACAGTCTTCCTCCGGAGTAGTCATACAGTGCCGTTTGAAATTTTCCAAACAGTGAAACCGGTTTATCCTCCGATATCACAAGATCCACCGTTTCATACAGCTGGTCATAGGAATAGACCGATACCGTTCCTACCTTATCGCCCTTTTTCAATGGTGCTTCCACCACTTCCGGATAATCCACATAAATATGAAGGTTTTCATCCTTCGGCAGATCTGCTGTTACGCCTTTTACCGCAGTGACACTCGCATCACGGCCAAACGCATTGCGGACCCGTATCGTACCGAATGGTTCTCCCTCTCCGATTGCGATGATGCGGGCAAAGTGATCCTTGTACCAGTTATAGACAGTTGCGGAATCTTCAATACTGGCCGGATAATGCGGTTCCACATATCCATGGGCATTGACCATCACAAGATTCATGCCGTTTTCTTCCGCATTGGATACCAGCGTATATTCTCCTTCTGTGGTATAGCCGCTTTTCCCTGCGACAAACCCCGGAATCATATAGTTCTGATACGGTGGATTTTCCTGGTTGATGTACATCAGCACAAAGTTGGTCATTCCCAGACCTTCCGGGAAATGTTCCACCGGCACGGAGATATGAACCTGCGTTTTCAGGATTTCCATGAACTCTTCGTTCTCCATGCAGTAGAGATAGAGCTTCATCATATCCCGGCAGGTTGTATAGTGATTGTCGTCATGGAGCCCGGAGGTATTCACAAAATTCGTATCGTTCATACCGAGTTCCCTGGCTTTCTGATTCATCAGTTCCACAAACGCTTCCTCACTGCCGGAAATATAAAAGGCTAGTGCTCTGGAGCAGTCTGCACCGGACGGCAGAAGATCACCATAAATATGATCCAGCGCGGTCGGTTTGTCCCCCGGCAAAAAGCCAGCGCGATTGGCAGAAGCCGCAATCAGCCCATCCAGCATTTCCTGCGTGAACTCAATCGTGACGTTCTCCGGATCCGGTATTTCCTCCAGGGCAATGATAGAAGTCATGACCTTGGTCATACTTGCAGGATACATGCGTTCCTGTGAACCGCGATCAATCAGCACCTGATTGGTATCCGGATCAATCAGATACACATAATCACATAACAGCGGAAGCTGTTCCATCGGTTTATAGGTGGAAGGATCTTCCTGAATTCCCTTTGGCAATTCTTTACCGCAGGCACCCAGCAATACTGCAGTTAAAACTGCAGGCAACAGTCGCTTAAAAAATTTCATGAAAAAATTATAATATATTCTTTGACGAAATCACGGGAACTGTTATAATAACAAAGCACGCACCAGTGGTGGAATGGCAGACACGTACGCTTGAGGGGCGTATGAAGAGATTCGTGCAGGTTCAAGTCCTGTCTGGTGCACTTGCAGTTCCCTGAGATATCCGCTCTGCTACAGCGGATGTCTCTTTTTTTCGTAGAATTCGTAGACTTTTTCCTGATTCCGCCCTCTTTCGGGCTTTTTCTACTTGATCTGGAACTGGTCCGCACACTGGCGAATCTTCTTCTTACGCCCCTGTGGTTTCCACTACTTTTTATACTTGCGTTTAAGCGATGCGGTAATCACATCACTCAGCGCTGCCGTTGCATAAGCATTCAGACTCATGTCCTCACTCTTATGTCCCATCAAACTGCGGATCACGGCAGGATTCACCGAATTCGCATACATGTCTGCCGAGAATGACTTCCGCATCAAGAGCGGATACACCTTAACGCCGGCGTATCTACTGACGCGGTAGAAATACTGACTCAGGAAACTCGGTGTAAACGGGTTTCCGTCATAATCACTGAACAGCAGATTGCCTGGAATATGCCATCACCTCTTCCAAGATCTTTCTTCCTTCATCCGCCACATACAGAACTCGTTTAGACTGCCGCGTCTTGGTATCGCGTAGCACATTCAGTTCTGAAAGTGTGGAACCAATTGAATAGCCAATCCTGATCTTGGCGATGGGTAATTTCTGAATCTCTCCATCCGGATCCGACCAGTCGATTTCTTCAAATGCAATGTCACACCTGCGCAATGCCTTGCCTTCCTGCGGCCGCATGCCGGTGATACGAAGCAGACGAATCAAATACAGCAGAATGGTTCTTCTGTAAATATGAACCGTCTCATACGGCATATAATGGCCGTATTCAGCCATTTTCTCGCAGAACCTCTGGAAGTCTCCTTCTGTAATATTCTGTTTCTCTACTACCAAAAAAGGTATTAGCTCTTAATAAACTTTCATATGTCCCACCAAATGAAGTTAAGCTAATACCACTTTTCCAATAAACATCATCCGGCGCATACAACACTCTCAAACCGGAACTTTCGTCGAAAATTC
>JAFWJY010000111.1 GCA_017514525.1 Solobacterium sp.
AGAGTGGAAATGATGTTTGAGGCTGGTCTGAAGGAAGAGGTCGCATCACTTCTCGATCAGGGAATCACATTCGATGATCCGGCCATGAAGGGAATCGGCTATCGGGAATGGGCAGGTTATTTCCGGGGAAATATGAGCGCTCTGGAAGTGAAGGAAGAGATTCAGAAACATTCCAGACAGTTTGCCAAACGGCAGTACACATGGCTGAATCATCAGATGCCGGTGCACTGGTTTGACATCAGCGATGAGAAGGAATGTGAGCGCATCATCGGCGAGATCATGGATTGGAGCAGAATATGAACTATGTAAAGACAATCAAACAGAATATCATGCAGGAGGCCGCCGGAAAGGGATTGATCACCGGCGGAATCATCAGTCTGCTCGTCAGTCTGTTCCTCATGTTTCTCAGACTGAATCCGGGATTCATTGTGCCGATGGCTGACACACTTGGCATCTGTGCAGTCAGTGTGCTTCTCTTCCTGCTGTTCAGCCTGCGCAGAAGCAGGGCTGTTTCAAAGAGAGTTGAATCGCTCGAAAGGATCAGCGGACCGATTGACAATGATGTGATCCGTTCTGTCTCAAAGGACACCGCATTCGGAAACACATGGCTGGCGGTCGGAAATAAGAACAGATACAGATTCTGGACAAAGGATATGCTTGAGGAGATCAGCCTGGTTTCCAACAACCCCAAAGCGAAGCAGGCGGTGCTTCAGCTGAAAAACCGCAGCGGAAACATCGACAAGGCGATTGTTTACAAATCGGACGCACTGACGCAAAAAGTCGCAGAATGGATGGCTCCGGCAGCGGAAATTACCGAGAATGTTAATGATTTGACTTTGGGTCAAATGTGATTATGATAAAGATAAGCGATAGAATGATATCGTGATACAAGAAAGGTGGTAATGATTATGAGTGAATACAACCGTCCCAATGCCGCTTACGCATATGGCAGCGGAATGACACTGAATCAATATATCCGCAAGGTATTTGTGCTGATGGCCGCAGGCCTGGGTGTCACAACTGCCGTTGCACTGTTCGGCTTCTTCTCCTTCATGAACCAGGGAATCGTCTATAAGCTTCTCGTTTCCATGCCGTTTATCGCAATTATTCTGCTGCTGGCCGAGATCGGCTGCGCAATCGCAATGAGTGCGGGCATCACACGTTTCTCCACAGGCACATGCACAGCGCTGTTCTTCGTCTATTCCGCATTGACAGGCATCACGTTCAGCGTTCTGCCGATGAGCTATGGAATCAGCACGGTCTTCACCGCATTCCTCTTCGCAGCTGTTCTGTTTGTATGCTGCGCGGTCATCGGATATACAACCAATGTTGACCTGACCAAATTCTCCGGTCTGCTCATGGGCGCTCTGCTTGCGTTAGTGATCATGACTGTGATCTCCATGTTTGTTCCGGCGCTCAGAAACAGCCTCTTCATCGGCTATGCGGGACTTCTGATTTTCCTGGCTCTGACCGCGTTTGATATGCAGAAGATCAAAAAGTTCTATTACGGAACAGGCGAGGGTGATACAATCAGAGCAAACCTCGCAGTCTATTCCGCGTTCCAGCTCTATCTGGACTTCATTAACATTTTCCTCTATGTACTGAGGATTCTTGGCAACCGGAAGAACTGACTCGTAAAAAGAGTTTAAACGCAGGTTCCCGTTATGAGAACCTGCTTTTTTATTAAAGGGGGGTGAGAGTCATCTATGAGAGTGGATGAATACAGATTCACAGAATTCTATCATCAGTTCATCACCATTGAGGCGGGTGAGCTGACCGATCAGTTGAAAGATACGTTCGATGTGCACGATGATGACTGCTATGCCTTATGTTCATCCTATTGCGCCAGGGACGGTTTCCTGGAATTCAATGTCCTGTCCGTCGGACCGGATTGGAGCACATGCACCAAAGGACTTGAAAAAAAGGAAATGCTCGGCAGCTTTACGATCGACCAGGTATA
>JAFWJY010000112.1 GCA_017514525.1 Solobacterium sp.
AGGATACCACTCCTGCCCAGATCGCGGCGATTTTTGAAGATCTTGCGTCCTCTGAGCCTAAATTGGATTTCACTATCGGTATCAATGATGATATGACGTTTAAGTCACTGACTCCGGTTGAAAATTTCTATACCGATAAAGAAGGTACAATACAATGTAAATTCTGGGGTCTCGGTTCCGACGGCACGGTCGGGGCCAACAAAAGTGCGATTAAGATCATCGGTGACAATACCGATATGTATGCGCAGGGTTATTTTGAATATGACTCCAAAAAATCCGGCGGAATTACGATTTCCCATCTGAGATTTGGAACAAATCCGATCCAGTCTCCTTATTTCATTGATCGCGCGGACTTCGTAGCATGCTATAATCCTGCTTATGTTAATAAATATGATATACTCAAGGATCTGGAACCAGGCGGGATCTTCCTTCTCAATTGTCTCTGGACACCGGAGGAACTGGAACAGCACCTGCCTGGAAAGATGAAACGCCAGCTGGCGCAGAAGAATGTCAACTTCTATACACTGAATGCCGTTAAAATCGGTCAGGAAATCGGTTTGGGCAACAGGATCAATATGATCATGCAGTCTGCTTTCTTTGCGCTTTCAAAAGTAATGCCGGTAGAGGATGCGATCCGTCACCTGAAAGAAGCGGTAGTCAAGAACTACGGAGTCATGGGTGATGATATCGTAGAGATGAATAACAAGGCGATTGACCTCGGCGCGACAGCTTTTTCAAAGATTGAGATTCCTGTATCATGGGCAGATGCTCCGGATGAAGCACCGGCGGATACTTCCCATCTTCCTGATTTCATTAAGAATATCATGATCCCGATCAATAAGCAGGAAGGCAACAGCCTGCCGGTCAGCACATTCACAGAAGACATTAATGGAATCATTCCGTCTGGTACCGCTGCTTATGAAAAGAGAGGGGTTGCGACGAACGTTCCTGTCTGGAATCCGGAAAAGTGTATTCAGTGTAATCAGTGTTCACTCGTCTGTCCTCATGCTGCGATCCGGCCGATCCTTGTTGCAAAGGATGAAATGGCTTCCAAACCGGCCGGTTTCGAGACGGTTCCTGCGAAGGGCACGCAGTTGAAGGATTACGAATTCAGAATCCAGGTATCTCCGTATGACTGTCTCGGATGCGGCGTATGTACAAATGTATGTCCGTCCAAACCAACATCTCTGGTTATGAAACCGATCGCGGATTCCCTGGATCAGGCAGAGAATTGGGATTATGCCGCTGAGAAATCGGCCCAGAAGAGAATTGTTCCGGCGGACAATATTAAGAACAGCCAGTTCGGATGTCCGTATCTTGAATTCTCGGGTGCTTGCGCAGGCTGCGGAGAGACTCCTTACGCAAAACTGGTTACCCAGTTGTTCGGGAATAATATGATCATTGCGAATGCGACAGGATGTTCCTCCATCTGGGGCGCTTCCTATCCGTCTGGTCCTTATACTAAGGATGCGGATGGCAAAGGCCCGGCATGGGGCAATTCCCTGTTCGAAGATAATGCCGAGTTTGGTCTCGGTATCGCTCAGGCAAATCTGCAGCTCCGTAAAAAAGTAAAGGAAAGTATTGAAAAACTCGGCGCGCTTGATGTTCCGCCTCATTTAAAGATCCTATGTGCACTGTATAAGGAAACCTTCTCTGACAGGGAGACAAACTATCCGGTAGCACAGGCGATCATCC
>JAFWJY010000113.1 GCA_017514525.1 Solobacterium sp.
ACAAACTTGTCCACTTCATAGCCTGGCATCTTGTTGATCATGGAACACTTCAGATGAACCACTTCATCGTGACTCAGAACCAGAATGAATTTTTCACTGGTCGCATAGCTCATGCCGAAGGTCATCTTGTTATGGTTGTCCTTACGGAAGTACGGATCCAGCTTCATGTAATCCAGGAAGTCATGCATCCAGCCCATGTTCCACTTATAGGTGAATCCCAAGCCGTCATCTTCCGGTTTGGCTGTGATTTTCGGCCATGCGGTAGATTCTTTGGCAATGATGATGGAGCCATCGTTGCGTCCGCGGATAACAGAGTTCAGATGCTTGAAGAATTCAATCGCATCAAGGTTGCCATTTCCGCCGTATTTGTTCGGAATCCACTGACCTTCCTTACGACCATAATCGAGATACAGCATGGAAGCGACCGCATCTACGCGCAGTCCGTCAATGTGGTAGTCATCATACCAGTACAGGGCATTGCCGATCATGAAGTTCAGCACTTCATTGCGGGAGTAGTCAAAGCACTTTGTGCCCCAGTCCGGATGTTCGCCCATGCGCGGATCCGCGTATTCATAAGTCGGTTCACCATCAAAGTTGGCAAGACCATGGGCGTCCTTCGGGAAGTGTGCCGGTACCCAGTCGAGAATCACGCCAATGCCATGCATGTGCAGGTAATCCACCATGTACATGAATTCCTTTGGTGTTCCATAACGTGCTGTCGGCGCATAATAGCCGGTTACCTGATAACCCCAGGAACCATCAAACGGATATTCCGCAATACCCATGAGTTCAACATGGGTATAGCCCATCCAGTTGCAGTATTCTGCCAGTTCATGGGCAAGTTCGGTATAGGACATGAAGCTGTCCTTGTCATCCCGGTCATGCTTCTTCCAGGATCCAAGATGTACTTCATAGATTGCCATCGGCTGTTCGAACGTATTCTTTTCTGCACGTTCTTTCATCCACTTGTCATCATCCCAGGTATAACCGTCAATTACAGCAGTACGGCTGGCGGTGTTTGGACGAAGTTCCGCATGGAATGCATATGGATCAGCCTTGTACAGGATGTCGCCTTTCTTTGTCTTAATGGCGTATTTATAGGCTTCGCCTTCTCCCATTCCCTCCATAAAGCCTTCAAAGATTCCGCTCTTCTCAAGCGGCATCATATAGTTGGCTTCTGGATCCCAGTTATTCCGGTCGCAGACAATGGAAACTGCTTTGGCGTGCGGTGCCCATACGGCAAAATGCCAGCCTTTCTTTCCATCCAGTTCCGCCGGGTGTGCGCCCATTTTCTGATAGATCTTATAATCTCTTCCCTTGCCAAACAGATAACGATCATATTCGGTCAGGAAAACCGGATCCAGTGCTTTCGCTTCCTGTTTTGCTGGTTTCTTGTCAGCAGCTTTAACAGCAGATTTCTTTGCCGGTTCAGCTTTTTTGACAGCTGGTTTAGCGGCAGTCTTCTTCGCAGCAGGTTTCGGCGCAGAATCCTTCTTTACTGCAGACTTAACTGCCTGTTTCGGAGCTTTTTCGGTTGTCGGCCCCTTCCGTGTTTTAACAGCCATTTTATGGTCTCCTTAATTGTGTAAATGTTTTCAGAACAAATTGTTCTCTCTGTCAATTATTATAGCGCAGTGATACCTGATTACAGCATTGATTTTCCAAAGACAAAGCACCCGGTTCAGGGCGGAACCGCCCTGTATGACCTCACTCACCAATGTATTCGTAAGCTATCCGGTCTTCCCCGTTTTCGAGAATTATACGGCCGCATTCCTGAAATCCAAGCATAAACAGGCGATGCCGCATCGCTGAATTATTCTCATGCGTATCAATACGCACATGTTTATACTGCTGGATCACCCATTTGATCGCATGGGCTCCCGCATGAGAGTTCTCTTTTGCGGCAATCCGGTGAATGACGGCATAAGGGGAATCACTCAGCCATGCCCCGTCATAAATGGTGTTGTACGTAGCTTCCGCATGGTCTCCATACCAGCATGCAAAAGCAGCTGCGAGCTCCCCGTACTGTTCTACGACATAGCCTGTCTGTTCGGTAATATCCTGTTTGATCCGCTCTCTTGGCGGCCAGGAGTCCTTCCATTGACCGCCATTGCCGATGCGCTTCATAAACGCACGAGCCTCCGCATAAAGCTGTTCGACAGCCGGAAGGTCTTTGGTTTCCATTAATCTGATCTGCATAGTTCGAGTGTACCATCTGCGCTATAATCATTCCATGAGTACAATCACTTTAAAATTGTCAAAACAGGAAAGCAGCCGCCTGTATGAGGCGTTCAAAGATACGGAATCAAAAGCACCAGCCTATGCGGACTGGCAGATACGGCCGGAAGGCTGTGTCATTACCTGCTATACGAGCGGTAAAGTCGTATTTCAGGGCAATGACGCTGAAGTATATGCCTCACCCTTTCAACAGCAGAATGCGGTGATTCTGCCGCAGGGAGGCAGTGATGAAGTTGGTACGGGAGATTACTTCGGTCCGGTTTGTGTGACTGCGACTATCGTAACAAACGATACGCTTGACCGGATTCAGGAGCTTGGCGTCAGGGATTCCAAAGCGGTAACAGATGATCTGATTCGAAAAATCGCACCGGAGCTGAATGAATTGCTGCCGCATTCCACCCTGGTTGTATCTCCATCCAAATACAATGCGGTGCATGCTTCCAACAACATGAATGCGATCAAGGCCAAACTGCATAACCAGGCGTATGTAAATCTGTCCCGCAAAACAGAACTTCCTGCCTTCTGCATGGTGGATCAGTTTGCGGAAAAACCGGTCTATTACCACTATCTGAAAAATGAACCGACTGTCATACGCACGCTTCACTTTGAAACCAAAGCGGAAAACAAATATCCGGCAGTAGGTGCCGCATCGATTCTTGCCCGCTATGCGTTTCTCCAGTTTATGGATGAGATGAACCGGAACTATGACATGCAGTTTGCCAAGGGATCCGGTGCACCGGCAGATGCCTGTGCCAGAACACTTGTTCAGAAATACGGAAAAGAAAAGCTCGGCGAAGTCGCCAAGCTTCACTTCAAGAATACAGGAAAACTATAGCTGCTTAATCCGCCAGACTTCTGGCGGTTTTCTTTGCGCACTGGATTGCCTCGTTCATTGAGCTCTGCCAGTCATAGTCAGCGATATCCAGACCGCTGGCAGCGATGCAGGTATAGTTTTTATAACCTAGCAGATTCTGCAAAGCACGCAGATAAGCGGAGGCCTGATCCAGCGGACCGTCCGTTTCTATCAGTCCGCCTCGGGTTGTCAGGTAGATCATCTGTTCGGCTCTGCATAAACCCGATAGTCCGGTTTCTGTTGTGGCAAAGGTCACTCCATCGACGCAGATCTGTTCGATATAAACTTTCAGCAGTGACGGAAAGCTCATGTCCCAATAAGGAGCGGCGATGACAATCACATCTGCAGCTGAAAATTGTTTTGCAAGATCAAATCGCGGATGATCGCGTTCCGGTCTTGCCAAAAGGAGCTGTCGCGTCCGGAACGACTCATTGCGAAGCGGTTCCAGATCCATCGCATCCAGATCCAGTGTTGTCACATGAAACTTTGTTTTATCCAATGCGTCAAAGAACGCTTCGGCAAGCAGTGCCGTGCGGGAACCAGGATGCATTGTGCAGTCGATATACAGCAGTTCTTTCATGCCGCAATACCTCTTAATGCGGACAACGCGGTGATGATTTCTCGGCGTTCTCCTTCCGCAGTTCGTGCAGCACCATCCGCGTAGCTTCCAATTGACTCGGAAGTATCCTGTCCATAGACAACAACGTTGTTCAGGATCGAAGCGGTACGAATACCGCGAATGCGGCCAACTGTAAATAACGCAGCTGTCTCCATATCAGCACCCAGTACGCCCAGCTTTGACCAGTACGCTTCCTCTTCGGCATTGGTATCGATATAGAAGCTTTCATGGCTGTGGACAATGCCGGTATGGTACTCCCAGCCCTCCTGTTTGGCATGCATCATACAGGCAACTAACAGTTCTGTATCCGGTACTGCCGGGTAGCGGATATCAGCATAAGCTTTGGAAGTTCCTTCATCCCTGACTGCTCCAGATGCAATCACAAGATCTCCCAATCCGATTCCTTTCTGTAGTGCCCCACAGGATCCGATTCGGATCATTGCGTTGACACCAAGATTATGGAGTTCTTCGATTGCGATTGACGCAGAGCTTCCACCAATTCCCGTCGAACAGGCAATGACTTTCATGCCCTGAAAGGTTCCTTCTATCGTACGGAATTCCCGGTTATAAGCGAGCTCACGTACGTTCGTCAGTTCCTTTGCGATGCGATCAAGACGGGCAGGATCACCAGGCAGCAGTGCGGCCCTGGCATCCAGTGAATCCAATTGAATATGTGGTTGTAACATAAATAACTCCTATGCATTTTCTATCAAAGCGATCAATATATTCGCAAATTTTTGACGATCAACATTCGTAATTACTAGTACATTGCGTTGTTCAAATTTTTTGTCGGTATACAAATCGGTAATCGTTTGTCCCATTGTGATTTTGCCTCTGGTTTCGACATGAACGCCGGCAATTTGACCCTCGAAAAGATTTGGCATTGCTTCGTAGAGGATAGGACAAACATCATGTGGAATGAAAATATCTTTTCCGCGTCGTGCAAGAAACTCGCGGGTAACTTTTGTGCTGTTACGAAAAAACCTTCCATATGGGTTATCAAAAGACTGTATTCTTTGGATTTCGTCATGGTTCAGATATGCTTTTTCCGTTACGTCCAAGCCACACATTACTATTGGGATTCCAGAACGGAAAATCAGCTCTGCAGCATGCGGATCAACATAAATATTGAATTCTGCGACAGCAGTAGAATTTCCTCCTATATTTGCACCACCCATGAATACAATCCGTTTGATATATTCAGATAGAGATGGATATCTGGCAAGTGCCAGCGCAACATTAGTTTTCGGGCCAAGCAAAATCAGTTCTAATTCCCCATCATATTGTTTAGCGCATCTGTAAATAGCGTCCCAAGCTTTAGTAGTTTCTCGAGGGGCTGGGCTTTCCGGAAGTTCTACACCTCCTAATCCATTAACACCATGTACGTTCTCCGCTGTCTGTAAAGGAAGGAGCATCGGTTTTTCAGCTCCGGGGTAGACCGGAATATCTTCTCTACCGCCAAGAAACAAAACATTGCGTGCATTACGATAGGACTTATCAAGCGGCACATTTCCGCAGACTGCCGATACACCAACTACATCTAGATTATCCAAACGTAATGCTGTCAGCAAAGCCAGCGCGTCATCAACGCCGGTATCGGTATCAATCCATACAGGTCTTCTGCTCATATTTTCACTTTCCTTCCATCGTATGCATGAAGCGCTTCACACAGATATTTCACATATTTTTCCTGATCGATATCAACACAACATGTACAATTTGGTTTTTCAGTTGACCAATCTCTGAAATCCGCAACGGTTTCGCCTCGGGTAAACTCCCCTTCCAGTTCAATATCAACATAAAGGTCCTTGCATTCAAATAAATCAGGTTTCGCCAACATTAATACTGCACACGGATCATGAACTGGCGCTCCTTCATAACCGATTGCCATGGGATACTGAATAAAGAACTCTATCCACTTGGCCACAACTTCCGCAACATCATTACCTACCGCACGGATCTTCTCGATATCAGATGGACGGATTAATGCACGTTCTGTGACATTCAACGCCGAAACATACAGCCGGATGCCGGAATGAAATACAGTCCAAGCCGCTTCAGGATCTTCAATAATATTGAACTCTGCAGCCATAGTCCAGTTGCCATAGGTCAATCCTCCTCCCATGATGGAAATCACGCCAATTTTAATTTTCAATTCCGGATAAGTCATTAACAGCTGTGCAACATTGGTTAAAGGTCCAGTGGAAATGATTGTGACTGGTTCTTCACTTTCTTTCAAAATTTTAGCCATAAGCTCAACGCCGGAAAGATCACTTAGAGCTTCTGGTTCGGGAAGTTCTGCCCCATCAAGTCCACTTTCGCCATGCCAATTTCCAGCGGTCATTACGGGATTCAGAAGCGGTCTTACCGCGCCTTGGGCAATCGGGGCTTTTATTCCAAGCAATGCACAAATTTTTTGACTGTTAATTGTCGTTTTATCTATAGTCTGATTTCCGCTTACGGAAATAACGCCTTTAATATCAAAGAGATCTTCGTACGCCTTAGCAAATACCCAAGCGATAGCATCATCATGGCCTGGATCACCATCCAAAATAATTGGAATTCGTTTCATATATTCCTCCGAAAAAAACAGCCTGCATTCAGCAGGCCGTTTCAAATAATTAATTAGCGTTCTTCCTTTAACGCAGCGGCTGAATGACGCTTCTTGTCGTTGTTTCTTTGGATAATAGCAAAGATAACAAGCGAGATAATCGTTACCAGATATGGTATTGGTGCAACCAAGTTA
>JAFWJY010000006.1 GCA_017514525.1 Solobacterium sp.
TATAAATTTGACAACTTCCTTGGTGAGTTCTTCAAAGCTGCTGTTGCCCATAAGGCAATGGTTACAGCTGAAATCGCAAAATCCGGCAATAAACTCGCCGGGCGTGCCGGGGATGAGAAGAAATCCATGAAGCTGATCCCGCAGGAGGATGAATCATGACACTCTGGCAGAAAATAAGAAATATACTGGCAGCACTTGGGCTGATTCTGCTTGGTGCTGTCCTGATCTATGCGAATCGCTTTGATTACTCTGTGTTTATCAAATTGGAAGGCTTGGACGCGGAAACAGCAGAATTCCTCAAGACGTTTGATTTCCACAATATTCCTTATTACATCGTCCTGACCGTTCTCTCATACGCACTTCTGTTCCATGGTCTTCATCTGATCATCTTTTACTTCACGATGGCCAGACATATGAACGGCGGACGCTCAATGTTATACAGAGGGATTCTGTTTATCGATCTTGCGATCCTGACCTTCTCCATTCAGTCCGTACCGGTCACTTACATCATGGCTTACCTCATTGGCTTACTGGCATTCTCTGGCGCAATCGATGTATTCGGCGCATTGGATGCCCGAAAGATCCATGGCCACTGGAAGCTCAAGATGATCCGCGGACTTGTGACGATCGCATTCGCAATCTATGCGTTTATGAATCTGAATACACCGGAGTACTGCGTTTACATCTACAGTGCATCCCTGTTCTACAATGCTCTGATGCGCATTATCAGTGTGTTCCGTCATAACGATATCGTCACCATTCAGTAAGAAGTGCATTCCCAGGGTAACAGACGTATCAGAAACAGGATTGTATACACAATAAATGAGACCGAATATGAAACCATTGCATGATGATCTGATGAAGCTTGTTGGCGGCGGATACGATATCGAAGATCTGACACCGGAAGAATATGTCGAGCTTGAAAAATGGGGACACATCTATATCGATGAACAGATGAAGAATGAGGCTGATGTGAACAAGGCGATGCTTGCGGAAGCGAAACAGCAGCTTCAGCGGATCGATGAGCTCTTCAAGCAAAAATATGGTCGCGCCTAGAAGTAAAAAAAGGATGAAACCGACTCAGAGATGAGTCGGTTTTCTTGGTCTAAGAAAAGGAGTTCAAACATGATAAAACGTTTACTGGCAATTGTAAGTGCAGCACTGCTGCTGTGCAGCTGTGGGGCCTCAGCTGCACCGAAAGGAACCATTGGCATCATCGGCGCCATGGAGGATGAAGTAACCCTTCTTAAGGAAATGGCATCCAACAAGAAGACAACGGTAGTATCCGGCATGGAATTTGTTGAAGGCACCATCGGCGGAAACAACGTTGTGATCGTACAGTGCGGCATTGGCAAAGTAAATGCCGGCATCTGTGCAGAAGTGCTGATCACCAAATTCAATGCCACTTCCATCATCAATACCGGATGCGCCGGTTCTCTGGACAATGACATCGATATCGGCGACTTTGTCGTATCAACGGATGCGGTCCAGCATGACTATGATGTCTCACCGATCGGGTTCGAACGCGGCGAGATCCCTTATACCGGACTGTATGCCTTCCCGGCAGATGAAGGGCTGCAGGCGCGCGCAAAGAAAGCTATTGAACAATCCGCACCGGATTCCAAGATCTTCTCCGGACGCATCTGTTCCGGTGACCAGTTCATCTATCTCGATGAACAGCGTGAAACAATCACTTCAAACTTCGGCGGATTATGCAGTGAAATGGAAGGTGCTGCCATTGCCCAGGTCTGCTATCTCAATCAGGTTCCCTATGTAATCATCCGTGCCATCTCCGATAAGGTCGATGGTTCCGAAGAAATTGAATTTTCGGAGTTTTCCAAGATGGCATCCGAACAGTGCGCTTCCATCACAGGCTATATGGTGGAGCACTGGAATGATTCCGCTGATTAAGCCATAACAAACGACAGCTGCAGGTTGTGAAAATCTGCAGCTGTTTTTTTCATTCCTTGTTCTATGGATTTTAAAGTGAGTTACTTCCCGTCACCCTGTTCCACTTCTTTGATTTCCTTATCGTCTGCGTTCTTGAGTGCATACGTATCAAATGCAGGATCTGTCGGAAGCTGTATTTCGATGCGGTTGATCTTCATCAGCTTCGCCGTTCCTTCCGCAAGTTCAAGATCAAACACATGCCCGCCTTTTGTGCGGTCATCCGAAATGAAATGCAGATGCCATCCAGACGCATTGATGCCATCCATGAAATCCGGATAATAGACGCAGACAAGGCTTCCCTTGATATCCGTAAACTGGAAGTCGCGCTGTGTCATGGACAGCACATCCTTTAAAGTCACATGCTGGGAGCGGTAAGGTGCTTCGGACCGCGCAGCTACTTTGGAGAAGGTACCGTCGATCCTTACGATATGCATACTGTTGAGGCCGAATCCCTCTTCGATCCGAAGCGTCAGAATATCTTTCAACGCATCAATGTTTGAAACAGGATCCAGCGCAAAGGTGCGATCCGCCTCCATGATGGATACCGAAGAAAACGGAACACCCATCGTGTCATCTGCGATGACCGTGCTTCCATCCTCCATTGCCCGACAGCATAACCCGTCAATAAAGATCATTTCCCCATTTACATCTTCAAATGTTCCAAGACCGATATCACCGTGCTTTTTCAATTCACCAACTGTGATCACTCCCCTGGTATATCCAAGTGCCAGTGCCTGCAGTGTTGATACCTGATACATTGCCACGTCACTCATACGACTTCTCTCCTGCAATCTGTAATTATTTCAATTACTACAATACAGAAAAGAGACGGCTTTTGCCATCTCCGTTCATCTGTCAGCTGTTTTCATTTAGCACCGCAAGACTGACAGCCTGCGGCACATTGATGCGGCTCAGTTCCGGACCAATCGCACCATCACCATCCAGGGAATAGCAGACAATCGTATCACTGTAGCGGTTTGCACAAAGCAGATAGCCATTAACGATGAGGAAATCACGCGGATGCTTGCCACCGCTGTAGGCACCCTGTCTGACACGTCGGGTATGCGGATCTATGACAGAAATAATATCCTGTTTGCGGGTGCTGGTATAGATCAGAGATTCACCGTTGCCAAAGCGGATTGCCGCAGATCCTCTCTGATAGGTTCTGCCATCCGGCAGCACCGGGATGACAGAGCGAAGCTTCCAGCCATCTGTATCGAGAACAAACAGCTCATTGCTTAATTCTGATAATACATACAGCGTCTTGCCGTCACGGGTAAACAGACCATGCCGCGGTCCGGTTCCGCTCGGGAAATTGATGGAACCCTGGTAAGCCAGCGCATTGTCGAAGATCAGGATGCGATCCAGAAACAATGCCGGAACAAAGATATGATCTTCATGAAACAGTACTTCATGACAGCCTGCTCCCTCGCGGATCTCGACCGTCTTGTCGAGCTTGAGATGATTGTCTTCAAACAGAATCCGAGAGAACGTTCCCAGATGATAATTCGCGGTATAGATTTCATTGCCTTTCCAGGTTATATAACAGGATGTTTTCTGCTCATAAACGATATGGTCCAGTTCATTTCCCGCTTCATCGAACACGGCAATTCCGCAGCCGTTTTCAAATTTGCCAATGGAAGCGGTCAGTCCATTCTGCACACTGATGTATTTCGGGCTGTCGATTTCTGCGAATACGCGCGGGTTGGACATTACGCCGTCGGTAAGATCAAAGGCGTAGATGCCTTTACTGCCGGTATCCGTGTATGTACCAGCCAGAATCGTTCTTGTGGTCATGGTTCTTTCTCCTCCTGCACAGCTCGAGGCTGCCACCCGACAGATTTGTCTTTCTTAAACACAATCTGCCTCCTCATGCATTGTACCAAAACACATCACGTATGCGCTCAACTTTCCGTTTTCAGATTTCATCTGGCCGTAAAAAAAGACCGTACCGAAGTACGATCTGTCACATGACTTGTAAGGTTAATTACTTAACAAGATCCTTGAGAGTCTTGGAAGCCTTGAATGCAGGAACCTTTGTAGCCTTGATCTTGATGGTTTCCTTTGTACGAGGGTTGATACCTGTACGAGCAGCTCTCTTCTTAACGCTGAACTTACCGAAACCGTTGATGTCAACTGTTCCACCCTTTTTCAGAGTCTTAGCAGCTTCTTCGAATACGTAGTTAACTACTTCTGTAGCAGCCTTCTTTGTGAGACCCTGCTTAGCAGCGATTTCCTCAACGAGGACTTTTTTTGTAAGAATATTTGCTTCTTTAGCCATAATGAATTTCTATTCTCCTTCTCGTCAAAAATGACAGTTCTATTTTACATCCTCCACGAAAAAGTAAATAAAAAAAATCAAAAAAACCGCTGAAAAATGCGGTTTTTGAGTAATTCCTGACGATTTTAAGCCAAATTTTCACACAAGAGCAGCCAAAATCCGCGATAAATCATGCGTTGACAGGATTCCGATTGGCATTTCCTGCGGCTTCCCGTTCTCTGTCACCAGGATGACCGGAGCACTGCCGGAATCCTTTACCGTCCGGTCAAAGAACAGCACGGCATCCATAATGGATTGGGTTTTGGCCATAAACACCGTCATGCCTTTATCATCTTCTATGAGGTTTCTGACCGGTTCATCTGCCGAATGTCCGTTCACCATCCAGCCCGCAAGCTGATCCATGGTGATCAGTCCGAGAAACTCTCCATCTTTGTAAACCGGAAGCTTGTCGCCGCCGATCTCATGAATCAGATAATAGCCTTCCTTCACGGTTGTTGTTTCATTCGCACACCGGACCGGTGTTGTGGAATAGGCAAAGACACTCTCATCGGAATTGAGCAGATTTGCGATCCGCTCAATATTTTCGGTAACCGAATCAAGCGGTTCCGCAATGATCTCTTCTGTACGGGAACGCTGATGCACAATGGCATTGCGCAGATCGGCATACTCTTTCAGTAACTCTTCATTTTTCGCGACCACTGTATTATTTTTCGCGGCCAGACGTACCAGGCGCTTGAACGGAACATAATCATTCTTGCATAACATCTGGTTCAGGCTGCGTTCAATGGACGCATACGCATTCAGAAATCGAATCGCATTATCTGTCTTATCTGCCATAAGCCGCCTCACTTAAACACTGACCGGATTGCTTTATAGTACAGATCAGCGATCTGTTCATAGCCTTCATCCGTTGCCCACGCATCCACATCTTCCTGGGAATTGACATTGATCTGCGAGACGATGACAACCGGCGCTTCAGCATTCATCAGATCATATGTCTCTTCCTGATAGTCGGTTTCATCATCCAGTGGAACCAGGTGTTCCTGAAAGTAACCGGCTTTGATTGGATGATTGTAGAAATAGCCTGTCGTGCATGCGATTTCCCTGGCCTGAAATGTTTCTTCCAGTGCTTTGGCAAACGCCACACTGCCGGCATGGTATTTCGATACAGCCGGCTGCGCAAATATCATCGTATTGGTAAAGTTTGGACTCATGCCATCATGACAGCGCACCGACAATACGAGATCTGCCTTGGCATTGTTAATCACTTCTACACGGGTTGATACCGCCATTGCCTGTCCATCCTGATGCGTACGCACGACGGTATAGTCTGTGCCTGCCTCTAGTTTTGCGGCCAGCGCATCAATGACTTTTTCGTTGTATTCATCTTCACTGATGATTCCCTGATTGCCAGAGGCATCCCCGCCATGGGCATTATCAAGGACGATAACGACCTTCGCATCCTGTTTTGCCTTTTCTGACGTAAGCTGAAATACCACAAGTCCGATAATCAGAACAATCAGACCAACTATAATCAGCGCAAGAATACGCGTCTGTTTCCTTATTTCCCGTCTACTATTTCGTTTTGTCATTGTACGATCCCCTCAAGATCTTCCAGCTTTGAATGCGCACTCATCTCCTCCAGGATCATCTGAATCAGATGTTCCATTGTTCCGCCTTCAGAATAATCTGATTCAGCCATAAAATTCGCACGCTGCTCATCCAGGAGACGCCGCGCCGTTAATCCCGCTTTTGCACTGTTTGGATTATAGACCGCAATTGACCGTCCGCCATTTGCCCGGACAAGTTTCATGCATGGCACATCCGTAAGACCATCCGCAATATAGATCATCCGTTCAAATGGAATCGGCCTCTGATTCATCGGCACCCAGGTATTGAGATCCGCTTCATTTCGTTCTTCCAGCACCTGCTTGTTAATACGGAACAGATACTGTGTTTTTGTCGTATAGTTTACGATCACTGCAGGCCATGCCGCATGACCGCTTTCATCATAGTAATACCGGCAGGCATAGATCTTCTTCATCTCCCGGGCAACCGAAGTCTGTTCCAGAATTTCATCCATCCCTGATGAAATGATGTAATGTTCCGCCTCCAGCCCACAGCTTCGTGCGAATTCATTCACGCGGGAGAACCATGTTTCCACACCCGGATACAGATTGATAGAACTTCCGATACCATCGAATGCTTCGCGGGTCAGCGGACGTCCGCTTTCCTCAAATTTCTTCTTCAACATGAAAAGATATGCGCTGATATTGTCCATATCCTGTTCCCTGGCAATCTGGTCTACTTCCTTCCAGAAGACGCCTGGTGTTTCATAGCCCAGATCCGGAATCAGGCTGTACTCCTGCATATCCCGGTCACACAGTGTTTTATCAAAGTCGTAGATAAACGCAACCTTTTTCATATCATTGCCATTATATCAAAATACGGCACGCCCTAACGTGCCGTATCGCATCAGATTTCGTTCAGTTTGATTAATGCGTTGACATAGATTTCTGTCTGCAGCAGAAGCTCATCAATGCCAACAAATTCATTCGCATCATGGATGTGATAATCCTTGCCCGGGAAAGAACAGCCGAAGGCAATCGTGTTGTGAATTCCCTTCGCATACGTTCCTCCGCCCATTGTCATTGGCTTGGTTTCCGTATCACCGGTCACTTCCGCATACGCATCTACCAGGCTGGAAACCAGCTGGGAATCTGCCGGGAAGAACAGCGGTTCTACAACCGTTGGAAATTCAATCGTGCCATTAGGATCTGTAAGACGGTCTTTCATTGCCTTCAGAACCGTTTTCGTACTTATCGTAACCGGTGAGCGCACATCGATCGAACCTGTGATCTCGTCTCCATTGGTTTCAATCACACCGATATTCAGAGTCAGCACGCCAAACTCATCTTCCAGTTTTGCGTTCAGGCCGCTTCCATCGGTCGGCAGTCCGAAGTGACTGCAGTAGAATTCCACAAATGGATCCTGCATCCCTGCTTCCTTCAAGCCAACTAACAGGCAGGAGATTGCATTGATGCCAAGTTCCGGTGTAGAGGCATGTGCTGCTTTTCCATACACCGTAATGCGATTGGCGTCGTCAAGCTCCTCTACATCAAATTCAATACTGAGGTTGTTAAACCAGTCTGAAAGCTTCTTGGAAGAATAGGTATTCTTTACAACTCTGGCGGTGCACTTCGCACAGACAACATTCTTTGCGGTACCACCGCTGATCTCAAGAATATTCTGGGATTTGCTGTGAAAGAAACCTCCCAGCATTCCCTTTTCCCCATGGACACCCGGGAAGTCACCATCCGGTGTAAAGCCATAATCTACATGGCCTTCCTTCTCTACATAATGTTCCAGACACTTGGAGCCGGTTTCCTCATTCGTCCCCATGATCAGACGAATCCGTTTCTTTAACGGAATATTCAGATCACGCAGCACCTTTAATGCGATCATACTTGCGACAACCGCGCCTTTATCATCATCGACGCCGCGGCCGTACAGGATGCCATCCTTTTCATGCATCTGAAACGGATCTGTCTTCCAGCCGTCTTCCTTAAAAGCGGGAACGACATCCAGATGCCCGATCACACCGATCAGCTGATCGCCTTCTCCAACTTCTGCATAGCCGATATAGTTATCCAGATTTACCGTTTTGAATCCATCGTTTTTCAGCATCTCCAGTGCCGCATGCAACGCATCACGCGGTCCTGGTCCAAACGGCGCGTCCGGTGCAGGTTCACCTTCAACACTCTTTATCGCAACCAGTTTCCCGAGACGTTCAACCAGTTCATTACGATAACCGATGACCATTGTTTTAACGTTCATTGACAAGCCCCTCCAACTCTGGCCTGATAATTACCTAGCTATTTTACCAAAATCAATCCGTAAAATCGACCAACAGGCCTACCGGGCAGTGATCACTGCCTTCCACTTCATTGAAGATGAGACTGTCTTTGACAAAAGGCATAATACGTTCTGATACCACAAAATAATCAATTCTCCAGCCCGCGTTATTCCTGCGTGCATTGAAGCGATAGCTCCACCAGCTGTATTTTACGGTATCCGGATACAGCTGCCGGAAGGTATCACAGTAACCTTCATTCAGCAGTACGCCAAACGCCTCACGCTCCTCATCGGAGAATCCGGCATTCTTATGATTCGTCTGCGGATTCTTGATATCAATTTCCTCATGGGCAACATTCAGATCGCCGCAGTAGATGACAGGTTTCGTTTCATTCAGACGATTGAGGTGCGCCCGCAAACAGCCTTCCCATTCCATGCGATAAGGCAGACGCACAAGACCTTCCTTGGAATTCGGCACATAAGCACATACGAACCAGAAATCCGGGTATTCCAGTGAGATGACACGTCCTTCTTTTGTCTCATCTCCCTCGATATCATAGAGCACCTGAAGCGGTTCTTCCTTCGCATAAACAAGCGTACCGCTGTAGCCTTTGCGCTCCGCACTGTTCATGTACCTGTGATAGCCCTCAAACTTCAGGGCATCTTCCAGCTGATCTTCCTGCATCTTGGTTTCCTGTATCGCAAACAGGTCGGCATCCTGTGCGCGAAAGAAGTCCGCAAACCCTTTCTTCGCACAGGCTCTTAATCCATTTACATTCCAGGAAATCAGTTTCATCGTTTCAATCCCCTCGTAACCTGCTTCAGCCAGGCCTTTTCTTTCCTGTCAAGGTATGGACTCAGCGTTTCATATACCGTCTTGTGATATGCATTTAGGAATTCCAGCTCCGCATCATCCAGCAGCGATACGTCAATCGCTTCCGGTTCATACGGACAGAATGTGAGATTCTGGAATTCCATCCACTGTCCATAAAAATTCTTATCTGCGTTTACTACCAGCAGTTCGTTTTCAATGCGGATGCCAAGCTTATGCGGCAGGTAAACACCCGGCTCATCGGTAACGATCATTCCGGCTTCCAGTACCTCTGCACCGCGTTTGCCCCAGGCAATCGACTGCGGGCCTTCATGTACGGACAGGACATAGCCAACCCCGTGGCCAGTGCCGCACTGGTAATCAATAGACTCATTCCACAGCGGTCTGCGGGCAAGAATATCCAGGTTGTTGCCACAGGTGCCATACAGGAATCTTGCCATCGCAAGATCCAGATGTCCTTTCAGCACTTTGGTATACAACCGTTTTTCCTCTGCGGTCAGTTTGCCGACCGCAATCGTACGGGTAATGTCCGTTGTGCCGTCCTTATAAGTTCCTCCGGAGTCAACCAGCAGGAATCCCTTTGGTTTGATAGCCGCATGACTTTCATCAGTAGCGTTATAGTGCATCATGGCCGCATTGCCCTGATAGGCACAGATTGTCGGGAAAGACGGTTCAATGTAATCTTTCCCCTGTTCCCGCAGCTGATACAGATAGTCCTGAGCACTGACTTCCGTCAGTTCTCCCTTGCCTGCTGTTTCCTTCAGCCAGCTGATGAAGCGAACCATCGCAACGCCGTCTTTAATATGCGCATTGAGGTTGTTTCGGATTTCCACCCGATTCTTG
Source organism: Solobacterium sp. (assembly GCA_017514525.1). GTDB lineage: Bacteria > Bacillota_I > Bacilli_A > Erysipelotrichales > Erysipelotrichaceae > Bulleidia. The sequence goes on from JAFWJY010000006.1 coordinate 9,762, forward strand.
ACTGCCCTCATCTTCAGGATCGGAGATGGTTCATTCACGATTGTATTGGAACGATCGAGGCGTGCATATAACGCCGCATTCAGCTTGCTGAGCTCTGCCCAGATCACACGATCGCGCAGTGTTTCAAGATCTTTTGCCAGCATCGCATACGGACGAACGCTGATGGCATTGGCGGTGAAGTAGTCTTTTACTTCTCTGGATATCTTTTCGTAATCGATGTAGTAGAACACCTTGGTCTTTGTGACCATCGCAAATGCATACGCTGCCGGGAAGCTTGGAATATCATTGCCGCGGATATTGAGCATCCAGCATGGATCTTCCAGTCTTGTAAGAATCAGCGTATCTGCATTTTTTTCCTTCATTGCTTCGCGTACACGACGAATGCGTTCAGATGCCTCTTCACCAGTGTATTTTGCCGGTAATACATACAGTTTGTCATCCGGCATATGCGGCCGCTCTTTGCCCCAGACTTCTCCGGCAAAATCCTCATTCATACGGATCTTGGCGCCCTTGGCTTTGAGTCCATCTGCCAGTTTGCGGGCAGTATCCGCACTGACTACTCTGCCATCGAATCCAAGTACGCCGTTCTTCGGTGTTTTCTGGATCAGGAAGTCGATCGGATCCGGAACGCCTTCCTGACGCAGGCGCATCAGGGTAATGCAGGTTCCTTCCAGTTCCTTTTCCGCCTGAGTGAAATAGCGGCCATCCGTCCAGAGTCCCGCAAAGCTCTTGGTGATGATTACACAGCCGGACTCCCCGGTAAATCCGGACAGAAATGACTTGCACTGGAAGTATGCTGCAGTATATTCATCCGAAAGATGATCATCTTCATTTGGTACGTAATAAATATCAATTCCTTTTTCTTTCATCCGTTTCCGGACCTGTTTAATTCGTTCATTGACCGTTGTCATGATTTCCTCCTGTAGGTGTCTTCTGACCTATTATATCCAAACAGCTCTGGTTTCTCATTCCTCGCGATCCCCAGAACCCAAAAGATCAATTAAATCCAGCTCTGTGATTGCCTGATACAAATGTCCGACTGCGTCAAAGAACGTCTCCGGAATATCTCCCTCCAGCGCCAGCTTCAGTGCCTGCAGATGTTTTTCTTCATCCCAGTTAATTCCAGTCAGCCTCCAGTTATCTTTCAGCTCCGGTATAATGATGCCCTTTTTTACATTGACGATATAGTCACCAATCAGTTCTCGGATTCCGCCACACTCTCCAAACACATCCGGGTCAATCAGAACAGGCATATCATCCGCTTCAAACAAGGCGCCAGGATTCAGCAGTATGGTATTGCACAGGTAATCGTTGCCGGCAAGTTCAAACACGTCATCCTCTTTTACCGGCGTTTCATCCGGCCAGGTGAGATGCTCGATACGTTCTCCGGGCTCCTTTGAAATATTTATTTCATAACAGACGCCGTCAAAATAGAAATACGTATAATCGTGAGAATCCTGTTTGATCGAAACGGTAAGATCTCCGTCATGATAGGTATTAAAGTAGGAGACGCTCCATTCCATCAGCTGTTTCAGATGTCTTCCGTTCATGCGCACTTTGGAAAGCCGATTTGAGAATTTGTAAATCTTGGCAAGATCGCTTTTATGAATGATTCCCGGCAACAGATTGGCGGTTGGATTGCCTACCGCGTCCGCTGCCACCTTTGCGCCGGAATAATGACGCATGACACTCAGAATCAGGTTGGCAAGTGCAGTTGCCTGAATTTCCATGGGCGGAAGTCCCAGCCACAGCATCCCCTCAATCAGCGGTCCGCCCCGCAATTCACCAATCACAATTTCAGCATCTTTTCTGGCAATCTCATCGTACGGCTTCAAGCGTTCCATAAGCTCCGGATCAGCCGGATACGTGCTGATATCCACACTGTCCGTCGTTTTATCAACGATTTCCCATTTCCCGTTGTTCTGTTTCAGATTGAAATCAATCACGCTCATCGTTCTCGCCTGATCTTTATTCATAACGGTAACGACACCGTTGATTTCAGTTCCTTTCACCAGAAGATGTTCATGGGATGCGATGACAAGATCAAACTCCGGCAATGCTTGACAGATCTCTGCCACACTTGAATTAGCCACGTTAAATTCCTGTCTTAATCCCATGTGATAAAGACCAATTAATACATCATACGTTCCTTCAATTTCCTTCAGAATGGCCTTGGTTTCCTCCAGCGGATCAGTTACTTTGCAGGAACCCAACTGTTTCTTGTTCATAATGGCGATGACCGGTGTCGTCATCCCGATAATCGCAACCCGGACGCCCTCTATTTCCCGAATGACATATCCCTTTGATAGGCGGTTTCCATCTTCATCATAAACATTGCCAGTCAGACAGCAGGCAGACAGGTCATTGAAGTACTGCCTGACCGTATCAATGCCATAGTCATAGTCATGATTACCGCTCAGGCAGACATCATAGCCAATCGCGTTCATTCCGATGACCATTGGATGCGTTTTGCCCCGTTCCACAAAGAGATTGGCACTGTTCTCCTGCAGAGAATCACCTGCATCCAGTAACAGGGTATGTTCATCGCGATATTCCTTTACCGCTGTCGCAAGCTGGGCGAGACTTCCGGTCATGCTCTCTTCATTAAGCACATAATTCCATGGGACAAACTTCCCATGGAGGTCACTTGTCGCCAGAATACGCAGACGCATTGTACCTTCCGATTGTTTCGTCATGATTCGCCATCCTCCGCACAGCATTATAAAACGAAAAAAGATTCCGGTGCAGTTCTGCTGTTTCTCTCGACAACTGCGTTCTTTCGGAATCTTTTGATAAATATTGTTTATTACTGCGATGTCCGTGGTTCTCTCACCGCATGTCAGGTTTTGGTACCTGTGTCACATCAGGTTTCCCTGATTTTGAAACTATTCAGTTTTTCAGCTTAAATTTGTCATTGGTCTGTCCTCTACGCAGACACTTTCTCCAAACGAGGATTTTACCGTTCCCTGAATGTTCTGCCTGATCCAGAGAACTTGAATTAATATTCGAGCAGTACCTTCTTCATTACGTGTACCTCCTTTTCAGAAGCTACTTTTTGTTTACACCCTTACTATAACCGACAATAAAATCATTACCAGTCTTTAAATCATTTTATATATCTCCTATAATAACTTTGTTGGGGCTCAGAGGAGCTTTTTCTTTTTTCCTGATATCTTATAATGGTTTCATTGGAGCCCGCTATAACGGGATAGATTAGCTTATGATACATGATATTGCACCACATCAATTCGACAATACCTGGACTGAACGAAAACCGAAGATGACCGACATCGTATTCGGCTATGACGGCAACAACGTCATCCTGAAGTCAGATCAGACCTTTTTTCAGTATTCTGATCTGGATCATCGCCATGCGTTTACGTATCTGTTTTCTATCGATGATACTGCATTTTTCCTGACGGATATCCCGGAGAAAAATGCCATCTCGCTGAATATCAATTTTGCCCGCACCTATGAACCGCGTTATCTTGGCTATGCCTGTGTAACCGGCTGGCAGCTGTATAACTGGATGAAGACCTCAAGATACTGCGGTGTCTGCAGCACCCGGATGATACCGGATTCAAAAGAACGCGCCATGCGCTGCCCGCATTGCGGCAATCTTGTTTATCCGCGCATCAATCCTGCGGTCATTGTCGCTGTTCTGAGTCCGGATAATGAGATCCTTGTCACACAGTATGCGATCCGGCATGGTGAATACCGGCATGATGCATTAGTGGCAGGCTATGCGGAAGTCGGAGAAACGATCGAACAGTGTGTACTGCGTGAAGTGAAAGAGGAAACTGGTCTCGAAGTAACCAATCTGCGCTATTACAAATCGCAGCCCTGGTCTTTTTCCGGCTCTTTGTTATTCGGTTTCTTTTGCGATGCCAGAGACAAAACCGTAACGCTTGATCGCAGGGAACTGAAATCAGCTGTCTGGAAAAAGCCGGATGATGCCTATGATGTGCCGGGAGATGCTTCTCTTACCTCAGAAATGATTAAAGTGTTCCGGGAAGGAACCGTACGCTACGGACAGTAACACAGCCATATTGAAACAAAGAGCGCCGTCCTGGCGTTCTTTTTTAAAGCGACCCGGAATCGGATCGCCTGTTATCGGATTTCTAATATAATCAGCTGTTGAAGTATTCCGCAGCCTTGTCCATCGACATCTCCGCAAATGTTTCACCTGCCACTTCATACCCGATTGCGAAGATCCAGCTTGCCTTGCGTGCTCCTTCCTCCGTATTCGGGCAGGCACGCAGCTGCGCAGTTGTATTCGGATAATACAACGGCATTTCATACTGGAGAAAATGCAGCTGTCCATCCAGGGTCGTATAGTCGTAGTTGTTTTCTTCGCACCAGCTCATGAGCGAATCCTTGCGTTCATAGCCCCACTGACACAAGCCATAATAGCCAATGCCATTATCTGCTGTAGGAATGAATCGCGACTCCCGATGCATGTTCGATAAGATTCCGCAGGCCTGTGCCTTATTGAGTCCCATGCTGGATGTCAGAAAGTTATAAATAATATCTTTGGCACTGCCGGATGTCCCTATCGGAACAGAAGCTGAACTGGCAGACGCCGTAGTCGCAGTCTTTTTTTCTTCTACGATCACCGCAACACTCTTTTCACTGCGGTTGCCGGCTTTATCCACTGCTGTGACAAGGACCTGATATTCGCCAGGTGAATCGACATTCACATCTGATGAAATCGTATAGGTACCAGGCTGCAGGGATTCCGTGTAATTCAGTTCTCCATCCGTTTCATCCTTAACGGAGAAGATGAGACTGCCGGCACTGAAGCTTTCTCCCTGAGTCAGGGAAGCGGATTCCGCATTCAATGCGATTTCCGGTGCTTTCTGATCAGATGCGGCGACTGGTGAAGGCGTAGGAGAAGCACTCGCAGTCGCTGTTGGAGTAGGCTGTGGTGTCTCGGAAGATGTTACGGTAATACGGAATTTCTGTTCCGCTTCATTCCCGTTTTTGTCTGCGGCCTTAACCGTTACGGTATACATACCGGCTTTTTCGGTTGTGAAGTTTCCGACATCAATCGTATACTTCAGTTTTCCATCAACCGGATCTTCCACGAGCTCAACGTTATCCGCCGGATCATACGTATCATTCAATGACAGTGTGACTTCCTGTTTCTTAAGTGTGATGATCGGTTCCATCAGATCCTTAACTTCAAAGGTCTTGGCAAAACTGCGGCTTACCTCTGTCCCATCAGAAGTCTCAGCAGTTACGGTGTAGGTTATTTCCTGTTCTCCGATTTTCATCGAATCCACCGTTCCTTCTACCGTAAGTACACCCGTTGAAGATTCCACATAATCATTCGGATGGAAGTCACCGCCATATTCCACTGTCGCATCCTTCTTAAAGGTGACAATCAGTTCGTTGTACAGATTTTCTGCTTCCTGCTCGGAAGAAACGGAGCGAAAGCGCGTCACGGCCAGAATAATTGCCGCAATCACCAGCAGCACTACAGCTCCCAGCAGAATTGCCGGCACAACCTTCAGACGTCGCCGGGTGCGATGATACGATACTGCCGCAACGGCAGGTTCATCGACTTCCGATAGCTGCGATGTCTCTTTCAGAGAAGCGAGAATGCGGTCTCCTGCATTCTCCGGTTCTTTTTCCGGTTCCACCTCTTTCGGTGCTTCAAGCTGTATTTCATCCGGATGTTCTACCAGGCGTTTCAGATCCTCCGGCAGCGGCGCATCGGCCTCTGTTTCTACACGGCTGAACGGCGTCAGGAAAATGATTTCTGCGCAGTGCAGTGCAGGACGTTTCAACAGCCTCATATCACCGCCATAGAGTTCATCCCCAAGCAGCGGATGGCCTATGGATGCCAGGTGCGATCGGATCTGATGGGTTCTGCCAGTTTCAATCTCAACCGCAAGAACAGAAATAGATTCCTCTCCGACATGGAATTCATGCGTGACCTGATAATACGTATGTGCCGGTTTACCGTCTTCATCTCCGCTCACGCGCTGCCTTGAGCCCGGCACTTTGGCAATCGGTTCATCGATCACGCCGCGCTTCTGTTCCAGCACGCCCATGACAAACGCGGTATAGTATTTTTTCAGCTTTCCGTCTTCCCGGTCTTTGGAAAGACGTGCAGCCGCAAGACGGTTTTTGGCATAGATGATTGCACCGCTGACATCTTTGTCCAGCCGTCCAACCGGTCGTATGACAAAGTCGTATCCCTGTTTCTTATAGTAAGACGCGAGAATCGTTCCCATGGAATCATCGATATGATTGTGCACCGGGTGGCATGGAATGCCAGCCGGTTTATTTACGATGACCATGTCTTCGTCTTCAAACAGGATGTCCGGTTCCGCCGACAGCATTGGCACTTTATCAACTTTCACTTCCGGAAATTTCAGGGTCAGGGTGTCACCGATCCGCATCCGGTCATTGACCTTCGTGCGTTCCCCGTTCAAAAGAATCTCACCGTCAAACTTCAGGCGGGAGATTTCTTTACGGGAGAGATTCAGTTCCCGGGTCATGACTTCCTTGATCTGGCCATTTCCGGTTACCGACCAGTCCTTCAGATTCATCTGGTAGGTAATTTCTTTTTCCATGTATTACTTCTTATCAGGAAATCTGCGAACGCAGATAACTGTAAATAAAGTCATCAAGCTCACCATCCATGACAGCCTGGATATTTCCAACTTCATGACCGGTGCGCAGGTCCTTTACCATTGTGTACGGCTGAAAAACATAGGAGCGGATCTGAGAGCCCCATTCGTTGGCTTTCACCTCACCCTTGATTTCCGCCATTTTCTTGGCCTGTTCCTGAATGCGAATCTGAAGCAATTTACTCTTCAGCATATTCATGCAGGCTTCACGGTTCTGCAGCTGCGAACGCTGTGTCTGACAGAATACCGTGATATTAAGCGGTTTGTAGGTCATACGGACAGCGGAGTCTGTTTTATTGATATGCTGTCCGCCGGCACCGGAAGAGCGCATCGTAATCGTTTCGAGATCTTTTTCATCAATCTCGATATCAAGATCATCTTCAAATTCCGGCATCACTTCCACACTGGCAAAACTGGTATGTCTGCGCGCGTTGGAGTCAAACGGTGA
>JAFWJY010000114.1 GCA_017514525.1 Solobacterium sp.
CACTGGCTGTGATGTCTGCTTTAACGGCAATGCTTTCATGACCGGCATTTCCGGAATGAACCTCAAGTGTTGCATCGCGGACTGTGATTCCTTTATCCGCAACGATTCCGTAACTGGTTTCTTTCGCTTTTCCGCTGTCCACGTTCAGGTAGGAGCCGGAATTCTTTTTCCCCTTGAGGATTACGGTGTTCGCATCAATACCGAATACTTTTCCGCTCTTTCTTCTGCCGGAACCGGATGTTACTGTGATGCCGAAGTTTCCCTGTGCATAAACATCTCCGTCAATTCCACAGCTGATTTCATCCGCAACTCCGCTTTTCACGGTTACAACTGCAGGAGTATCACAGTCTCCGTAAACGGTAAGATCACCCAGGATACCATAGCTGTCATGATCTGCATCACAAGCGATTGCTTTTACCTGTGCCGAATCATTGACCAGAACATCACCCATGATTCCATAGCTATCTCTGGCAGTGCGTCTGCTTTCAGCGTTAAGAATAGAAGAATCATTCAATACGATGCCTTCAGGATCAACTGCATAGACTGCGCAGCTTATGGATTCACCATCATCTGTCTGTGTTGACCAGGATTTTGCAGTTACTTCTGCTGTGTCATTGAGAATCAGTCGGTTGGCAACAATTCCATAACCGCGTACATTATCTTTTTTTCCGCTTCTTGCAGCTACAGTTCCTTCGTTGCTCACTTCCAGTTCCGTGATCTGAATTCCTGTACTTAAATAACAGCTCTTTCCGCCAATCGCCTCAAGAGAGCCATTCTCTTTAACCAGAATCCTAGAAGCATTATTATTACTGTAAATGCCATAGCTTTCATATGTGTGATTGCCGCCAACAGCAGTAACAGAGCTGTTTCCGGAAATCTCAAGATAATAGTCCGGATCTTCTGCATCATTCTGTGCAGGAGCTGCAAGGAAGCCTTCATTCTGCTGACTGTAAAGCTCGTTGTCATACGAACTGTCATATTCAAGATAAATGCCTGCACTTAATCCATGCTCGGTATTGCCTGCTTTGCTTGTAACGTTGGAATCCTTCACATAGATGCGGTTTGCATTCATGCCGTCGCTTTCCTTAACTCCATATCCGCCTTGGCTATTTAATACGGAACTGTCTTCAAGATGGATTTCATCAGCCCAAATGCCATAGGAATAGAGACTGTCACCGCCCTGTGCGAATACATTTGAATGATCGATCGTTGTCGTTCCGGCGGAAGCAATACCAATACTTGTTCCATATAAGACGGTTTTGCCCAGAGCTTCGTCGCCAACTGCATTCAGTGTCACGGCCTTGATTTCCAGGTTTCCAAAGCAGAAAATACCCGATGACAGATACGTTTCTGAACCGTTATAACCGTTCAGATCAATGTCAAGAACAGGATGCTTTTTGGAACCTACGATTGCAAGATCTTCGGAAGCGTATATACCGGCGATATTAAATGGAGAGGTCTCATATTCAGATGCCGTAATACGGTTCACTCCCTTCACAAGGATGGTAAGTGCATCACCGCTGTAGATACCGGCATAGATAGGACTGGAATCAACTTCAGCTACTTTAATATCAGCATTTTTCAGAGCAAGTGTTTTCTTACTGCTGCTGTAACTTACCGTTCCGTCTCCAAATACATCTTTTTTATTCTTGTTTGTAATCTGCTTACCGGATACCCAGACATCATATTCTTCGATGGTAGGAACAATTGCTTGTGCCTTTTTCCAGTAACGCTTTGCTTTACGTGCGTTTTTTGCCAATTGCTGGTATCTGTCGGCAGCTTCTGCCAGAGCAAAATTCGCATCTGCTAATTCATCTTCCAGTTCTGCAAGCTTTGGTGCATACATGGAATCAATATAGCTGCGCATTGCCTGAGTTGCTTCATATGCAGAGTACCAGGCGTTAAATGTATTCAGAACCAGCAGATCTGCATAAGCATCTTTGACCGTTGCCTGAGCAAGACCAGCCTGTGCTTTCAGATAGTCAGCGATGTCATA
>JAFWJY010000115.1 GCA_017514525.1 Solobacterium sp.
CCGATTGTGAATACCGGCAGCGAACAGATGATCCAGAGAAGATTCAGCCAGCAGGTATAGCTCAGCTTGATAAGCACCTGACTGAACCGGCTATCATAGGAAAGAAATTTCATGAGAAGTCACTCCTCGTCAGAATTCAGTCGATTCCCGCAGGATGAGATCCGTTGCGGCATACAGGGTGCGGTAATCCATTGCGGGCTCCTTGATGCGTGACATCAGAAGGTGGAGGGCAGAGAATGCCATGACCTGTGTATGAATATGGATGGTGGAAAGCGTCGGATAGAAGATTCTGGATTCGTGGGAATCATCAAAGCCAAGAAACCGCACCTTCTGAAGGAGTCCGCGGTCTTTTTTTGCCAGCATCTGCATAGCCTCGATCGCCACAAAGTCATTGGCGCAGATAAATACATCCGGATAGTCTTCCATCGATTCCAGCTTTTCTGCAATCAAAGGAAGATCCTTGTCGGCGCCGGTCAGCAGGAAACGCGGATCGACCGGCAGGTCATGGTTGAACATGGCAAGCCGGAATGCGTTATAGCGCTCCATGAAAGACTGGCAGTGATTGGGATCGCCGATGAAACCGATCCGGGTCAGCCCCCGTTCCGCCATGAGATTTACAAAGCGCATGATCTCAGTGTAGTTGTTCATCAGCAGGATGTCCGCATTCAGCGGTTCCCCGTTTTTACGGACCGGTCCGTCCACATACAGCACCGGCAGCCCGAGGGAGCATATCATCTGGCTGTAGGCATAATCAAACATTTCGATGCACATGATGCCTTTGATCTTTGACGTATCAAAGGTGATGGGCAGTTCCCTGTTCTGAAGATTCTCAGGTGTGATCCGGTGCATTGTGAGGGTGAAGCCAAGCTGGGCACACTCCTGATGAAATTTATCCAGAAACAAAGAGACGAAATGACTGTTGGACAGAAGAGCGCTTGACAGCAGCGCAATCTCACCGCCGTCGGCCATGAGATTTGCGACGCTGTTTCCCGCCTGATTGAACTGACTCAGCGTGGAAACGTAGGAAAACTGCTTGTATCCCATTTCAACCGCACGCTGAAGGATCTTTTCCCGGGTCGCATCTGCCAGGCCTTCTGAATTGTTGATGGCCTTGGAGACGGTGTTGCGGGATATACCAAGCGAGTCTGCGATATCCTGTATCGTAACCTTTTTTCCGTTTTCACTCATGATTCTATTTTCCTTATTTATTATCTCTAACTATACCATCATTGTGTGCAAACGACAATTCCGGATAATTATCTGATTATGCAAATGTAAAATATCTTGTGCAAAATAATCAGAATTATGAAAGGAATTTTCACGAAAACGGGCAAAAGCACAATAAAAATTGTGCATATGTAAAATTTCGGTATTGAATTGCCTGTACGGGCAGTGCTAAAGTGTAACTATCTCAGGGATGCGTGTTGTGCGAATGCACAAGGCGGCCGCTTGGAGCACACAGCAGGCATCTTCTCTAAGGAGGAAACTAATGGGGAAAACTACAGAAAAGGCAGCCCCGAATGCAGGAGGAATGCATAACACGCTGGTGTATGTAAAACAGCACTGGCAGTTATATGTTCTCTTCCTGTTGCCGGCGTTTCTGCTGACGATCATTTTCCGGTATATTCCCATGGGCGGTATTCTGATTGCATTTACGGAATACAACCCGATCCGCGGTATTCTCGGCAGTGAATGGGTAGGCTTTGATCACTTTGCCCGCTTCCTGTCGTCTCCGGATTTTATGAGCTATCTGATGAATACACTCAAGCTGAGTGTGTTCGGACTGCTCTGGGGATTTCCGATTCCGATCTTGCTTGCATTTCTGCTTAACCGCATTCTGAGCACTAAGACGAAACAGAAGATTCAGCTTGTTCTGTACATGCCGAACTTCATCTCGGTCATCGTCCTCTGCGGTATTGTCAGAATCCTTCTTTCGCCGACCGGTATGATCAACTCGCTGTTCGGCACAGACACCAACTTCATGACAATGCCTTCCGCATTCCGTACGATCTACATCGCGTCCGGTATCTGGCAGGGGGCAGGCTGGGCTTCCATCATCTATACCGCTGCGCTGTCCAACGCCAGCAAGGAATTGAAGGAAGCCGCGGTTCTTGACGGCGCCAACATCATCCAGCAGATCAAGGCGGTTGAATGGCCTGCGATCAAAGACATGGTCCTGATTCAGTTCATCATGTCGGTCGGAAATGTCATGAGCATCGGCTTTGAAAAAGCCTATGCACTGCAGACCGATATGAACATATCTTCTTCGGAAATCATTTCCACCTATGTTTATAAAAAAGGTCTCCTGGACGGCGACTACGGCTTCTCTACCGCAGTCGGTCTGTTCAACACCGTAATCAACGTCATTCTGCTTGTGTCCATGAACAAGATCGTACAGCGGATGAATGACGGCAAGGGTATCTGAGGAGGAAACTATGGCACAGAAAAAGAAAAGTGAATTCGCCAAGTA
>JAFWJY010000116.1 GCA_017514525.1 Solobacterium sp.
ATTCTGCCAGCTGGAGCTGGGTCAGATTGTTCTGCATCCGCAGGGTGCGGATACAGGAGCCAAGTGTAGATTGCTTCACTGTATACACCTCCTGCGCCATAAAATATCATGAGGGAGAGAGGCAGACAATCGACTATTGGTTTAGCGGAACCCGTTGCAATTTCATCAGTCTTCTTCTCCAAACTCAAATAACATGAAATGCTTATTCCAGGCTGTAGACAGCATATTCTTTATTGCTGCTTCAATGACTGCCTGATGCTGTGGATGCATGATGAAGAAATAATACCGCTGTGAAGTCGTCTTAAACTTCAATGCGAGACCTTTCGCATCTGGAAAGACCTGGCTGCATATCAGTTCCTTGTGCTGTCGAAGATAGAAGTCATCCGGTTTTCTTGCCTTATGCTGATAGTAGATTACACTCGATTGCTGAGCATAGTAATCTGCCAGTTCATCATACAGGACGTATTTGTTCTCTTTAGGTCTCCCAACCGCAGAAGGAACAATTAGGCCGTTATCAGGATCTACGCATACAATGTTATTCCCAGTCAAAGTGCTAAGGGCTTTATTGTGCCATGCTTTTCGAATCGACTCTCTTTCAGTTTTCGTCTTTCCTGTAAAGTCGAGTCGTTCTGAGTAAAAGCTTGCCTGGAGTATGCTCTCATTTTCCAGATAACAGGCTTTCCGGTGGTTGCTCTCTACAATATTCTTTAACGCCAACCACAGCGCCGCATCGCATGCTTTATACTCTTCTTGGTCTAGATATTTCACATGACGCCCATCACCATTGTGGTTTTCGTCCGGAGTCAGGTACCAGTTGACACCGATTGACAACCCAGCAGTCTGTAAAGTGCGAAGAATGCCCAGCTTGCTGAAATCTCCTAAATCACCTGTATATCGGTCCTGCATATCGGTCGTCCTTTGCTATCCTACGCTTTATATTTCATCGCAATCTCATCTACCGTATTCTTTCCAAGTGTCAGAATGTCGTCATCCAATACAGCAAAGATCACCTTCAGATCCGCTTCTGGATGCTTCTCAAAGAAATCTGTGCACGCCTGGATAGCTTTCCTCCACGCCTTGTCCTTTGGATATCCGAAAATACCTGCTGAAATAAGCGGGAATCCGATTGAATGGCAGCCGTTCTCTAATGCCAATTCCAAAGACCTACGATAAGCGCCGTACAATTGTTGAGGCTCATTATGATCTCCACCGTTCCATACGGGGCCTACGGCATGGATAATATACTTCGCTTTCAAATCAAACCCTGGTGTGATCACAGCTGATCCAGTATCACAATGCCCGATCTCGTTGCAGGCAGCTTGTAACTTATCATGACCTGCCGCGCGGAATATTGCGCCGCAAACACCGCTGCCAGCCCATAATCCGTCATTTGCAGCATTCACAATCGCGTCTGTATCCAAATCGGTGATCCCGATTTTCTTGATCTCGATCGTGTTATTCGAACTTGGCTTTGCTTCAGGACTTGCAGGTGCAGGTGTTTCCAAATAGACCGGTTTCAGGTACGGAACGACTATAGCGTCATATAGCTTAACCGTCCATTTTGCATGGAACTTCGCAATCACCGGCCAGTCTGCTTCGTTATCAATCCCGACACCGTCAATCTTGTAATAGATCTTGGATGATTTTTTATCATCACCACGATCCCAAATCAGTTCCTCGCCAAGTGCTCTCTCGATTTCCGTTTTGTGACCGACAACCAGATCATATGCTTTCTTGTTTTCGTCATTATCGGCCTTGCCGAAATATACTTCAACGCGGGCAGAATCAAAGTTGCCAACGCAGCACAGGTTGAATCCCTGAATACCGAAGTAGCCATTAACCCAGTTTTCCTTTACTGGATTGCAGTTACTGAAAGCACCACTTTCGGCATTTGCCTCTTTGATCAGGTCAAGAGCATATGTCCAGAATTTCTTTCTTACCTCGTGGCGAGTGCCGGCAATCTGTTCATCCTCTTCGGTTCCGTCTTCATCCCTGAGATAAAAGACCAGGTTCGTCGGGTCAAGATGATAAAGACCGAACAGACGCTTCAGAATCGACAGCTTCATCCATGTGCTTGTATTCCTCTCAACGAAGATACCGCGGTCAATTTCGATATATCCACGCAGGTCCTGCTTTCTGTG
>JAFWJY010000117.1 GCA_017514525.1 Solobacterium sp.
GAAGGAACCGATATGGTATTCCTGACAGCTGGTCTTGGCGGTGGTACCGGTACCGGCGCATCCCCGATGTTTGCGAAGATCGCAAAGGAACTCGGATGCCTGACGGTTGGCATCGTCACAAAGCCATTCAACTTTGAAGGCAAGAAGCGTATGATCCAGGCAGAACAGGGTCTGGAACAGCTCAAAGAATATGTTGACTCCCTGATCATCATCTCCAACAACAAGGTGCTGGAAGTCATCGGTCATATTCCGTTTGAAGATGCGTTCAAAGAAGCTGACAATATTCTCCGTCAGGGTGTTCAGACCATTACTGACCTGATCGCAGTTCCTGCCATCATCAACCTCGACTTTGCGGATATCAAGTCCGTCATGGAAGGTCAGGGCAGTGCATTGATCGGCATCGGTATGGCACAGGGCGAAAACAAAGCGCAGGAAGCTGCTGAAAAAGCAATTCAGTCTCCGCTGCTTGAAGCACAGATCACCGGTGCGAAGTCCGCTATCGTCAACGTTACAGGCGGCGCATCCATGAGTGCCTATGATGCACAGGAAGCAGTTGATTATATCCGTGATGCGGCTGGTTCTGATATTGACATCATCTTCGGTGTCGCAATCAACGATAAGATCGGTGAGGCAATCATCGTCACCGTTATCGCAACCGGATTTGATCTGCCGAAACCGGATCTCATTCCGAGTGACGGACCGGCAATCGCCGCTAGTCCAATGGGAAGCGGTATCTCCATGACCCAGGATGATGGATTCGGATTTGGATCCATGAATCAGGTCGAGGAAGAGGATGACGGCATCCCGGCATTCTTCCATCGCAGTTAAATCACAAAGAAAAAGTCATAACGTGTGTTATGGCTTTTTTTGAACCCAAAGAGTTTGTGAATAGTACAATGAAAAATTTTCTGAAAATGGATTGACAATCCATTTTTCTGATGTAAACTAACAAACATAAAGGCTGAGAAGAGAAGAGTAGTTTATAAGGTAGCCGCATAAGAGAGTCCCGGCAGCTGAAAAGGGATCGGTGAGCTGTAGACGAACATGGTCTTGGAGCTGCTTGTCCGAAATGTAGGACAGGACGGAATTCCCCGTTAGCGGAAGCGAGTATGTTGGTACTCCGAGAGGCTGGTGCAGTGATGCACTGGTAAAGCAAGGTGGTAACACGAGATTAGTCATCCCGTCCCTGCAATGCAGGACGGGATTTTGTTTTCAGGAAAGGAGAAGAGCCATGATTGAACTGAAGAATGTCAAAAAGATCTTTGGTTCCAGAGAAGATCAGATTCATGCGGTCAACGGGGTTACCCTGACGATCAATGACGGTGAGATCTTTGGAATCATCGGATATTCCGGCGCTGGTAAAAGTACACTGGTGCGTATTATCAATCAGCTCGAGCGACAGAGTGCCGGCGATGTGATCATCGACGGCCGTACGATGCAGAGTCTGTCCAAAAAGGAACTGATTCAGGAACGTCAGTCGATTGGAATGATCTTCCAGCACTTCAATCTGTTATGGTCACGAACCGTGCGCCAGAACATTGAACTTCCGTTGGAGTTTGCCGGAGTGCCAAAAGAAGAACGCAGAAAACGATCGGAAGAACTGATTCGCATGGTTGGCCTGGAAGGCAGAGAAAACGCATATCCAAGCGAACTCTCCGGCGGACAGAAACAGCGTGTCGGCATTGCCAGAGCACTGGCAAACAAACCGAAGATCCTGCTCAGTGATGAAGCAACTTCTGCACTGGATCCGGATACGACGGAACAGATCCTGGATCTCTTGAAAGAGATCAATGAACAGCTCGGAATTACGATCGTCATGATTACCCATCAGATGGAAGTGGTACAGCGCGTCTGTTCCAGAATGGCTGTCATGAGTGAAGGCGTTATCGTTGAAGAGGGAACCGTCAAACAGCTGTTTGAACATCCGCGTCATGAAGTGACAAAACGCTTTGTACAGAATGTGGATGACAATCTGACGATTGAGGAACTAGCAGAGAAACTCAAGACACGGTATCCGGATGGTCAGCTCTTGCGATTAACCTTTACCGGAAACAACACGGACAGCGCAACGATTGCCAATGCGATCCGCAAGGTGAGCTTCCCCGTCAGTATCGTGGAATCCAATATCACCGATTCCGCTGCCGGCGCCTATGGCGTGACATATCTTCATCTCTATCACGGTACCGATGAAGAATACAACATCTTCGTGGAATCCGTTGTCTCTGAGAATGTTATCGTGGAGGTGCTCTGAGTTATGGGTAGCGCATTGAATATAGATCAGCTGTTAACAGCTGTCTGGGAAACCGTTTTCATGACGTTTGTATCACTGTTCTTCGCATCGCTCTTTGGACTTCTGATTGGAATTCTGCTCTACTGTACGCAATCGGATGGATTACTGGAAAACAGGATTATCAACCGCATCGCTGATGTCATTGTCAACGTCCTGCGCGCGATACCATTCCTGATTCTTCTGATCCTTCTGATTCCGATCACCCGGGCACTGGTAGGAACCATGCTTGGCGCAAAGGCTGCACTGCCGCCGTTAATTGCAGCGGCAACCCCGTTCTTTGCGCGCATGTGCGTCATTGCTTTCCAGGAAGTGGACAAGGGAACGATTGAGGCCTCGAAGGCCATGGGAGCTTCCAATTCCCAGATCATCCTGAAGGTATTACTGCCGGAGTCCATGCCGGCAATCGTATCCGGCATCGCTGTTACCGGCATCTCGCTGGTTGGCTATACTGCCATGGCAGGTGCCATCGGCGCAGGCGGACTTGGCAACCTTGCATACATGTATGGCTTTGCCCGCCGCAACAACGCGGTACTCTATACCGCAACCGTCATCATCGTACTGATCGTCTTTGCGATTCAGTGGATCGGTGACGCCATTGTAAAAAAGATTGATAAACGTTAACAGATTCAGAAAGGGGAAAGAAATGAAACTCAATAACGTAATTAAAACACTCACAGCATCACTGCTCGCACTCACGCTTGTCGCATGCGGCTCTTCCACAAGTGAAGCCACAACCGCTGATACCGGTGCCGCAGAACCGACCGCAACTGCAGAAACTTCCGCTGCGCCGGAAAAGCTCTCTGTCATCGCGACAGCCAACCCGCATGAGATTATTCTCGAAGCTGCCAAGCCGCTTCTGCTCGAGCAGTACAACGTCGAACTGGAAATCATCCCGACCGAAGATTACTACACACCAAACCGTGCGGTATCAGATGGCGATGCGGATGCCAACTACTTCCAGCATGTACCGTTCTTCGACAACGAGAAGGCAGAAAACGGCTATAAGATTTCCAATGTCGGCGGCATTCACATTGAGCCGTTCGGCTTCTATTCCAACAAGTACAAGAGCCTCGAAGAACTGCCGGATGGCGCAACGATCGTTATCTCCAACTCTGTCGCAGACCATGGCCGCATTCTGACCATTCTTGAAAAGGCTGGCCTGCTCAAACTGAAGGATGGCGTTGATTCCCTCACCGCAACCATTGAAGACATTGAAGAAAACCCGCACAACTTCACCTTTACGGAAGTAAATCCGGAACAGCTGACCAATACACTTCCGGATGCCAAGGCTGATTTGGTCGCAATCAACGGCAACTATGCGATCGGTGCTGGCCTCAAGCCAAGTCAGGATGCACTGCTGCTCGAACAGGCTGATCAGGACAACCCATATGTCAATATCGTTGCCTGCCAGGAAGGTCATGAACAAGATGCCAAGATTAAGGCACTGGTTGAGGTACTACAGTCCGATGAGATCCGCAAGTTCATCGAAGACACCTGGAATGATGGTTCTGTCATCCCTGCCACAAAGTAAGAAACAGACATTCTTTAACACCTGGAGATTGTGCTGACGCACAGTCTCTTTTTGTTGCGTGTTCCACTCGGCCCGTTTTGGTATAATCTTTATGTTGTTTTTTTGGAGGAAGTCTTTATGGATTTCAGTAAACGTCTCGATCGCTTCGAGGATGAAATCTTCGCATCACTGCAGAAGAAAAGTGCAGAACTCGAGGCGCAGGGGAAACCTATCTATAACATGTATATCGGCACGCCGGATTTTCCCGTGCAGGAACATATCCGCAATACACTGATTGAAGCTGCGAAAGACCCGAACAACTGGAAATACAGCCTGCGGGATATTCCTCAGCTGCAGAATGCATTGATTGATTATTACCAGTCCCGCTTTGGCGTAACGATTACAGCTGATATGATCCAGAGCTGCTTTGGCTCACAGGAAGGTATTGGTCATATCGGTCTTGCGCTGATTGATGAAGGCGATACGGTATTACTGCCAACGCCATGTTACCCGGTATTTATTGCCGGCGTGAAACTTGCGGGAGGAGAGCCGTATTACTATCCGCTGGATGAATCCACAAACTTCCTGCCGGATGTCACAAAAATACCGGAAGAAGTTGCCCGCAAGGCGAAGTTCATGATCGTCTCACTGCCAGCCAATCCGTTAGGTTCTGTCGGCACGCCGGAGATCTATAAATCCATTATTGCCTTTGCTAAAAAATACGACATTCTGATCATTCACGATAATGCGTATTCCGACATTATCTTTGACGGCGTAACAGGCGGTAGCTTTCTTGCCTATGAAGGAGCCATGGATGTCGGTGTGGAATTCTTTTCGCTTTCCAAAAGCTTCAATATGACCGGTGCCCGCGTCAGCTTTCTGATCGGACGTCCTGATGTTGTGGCGGCGTTCCGCAAGATTCGCGGCCAGATTGACTTCGGCATGTTTCTGCCGATTCAGTACGCGGCCATTGCCGCACTGCGCGGACCGCTTGACGGTGTGAAAAAACAGTGTGCCTTGTACGAAGAGCGCCGTAACGCATTGTGCGGCGGCTTGCGGTCGATTGGCTGGAATGTACCGGATTCCAAAGGCTCTATGTTTGTATGGGCGCCGATTCCGGAACACTACAGCTCCAGTATGGATTTCTGCATGGACCTGCTTTATCAGAGCGGCGTCATGTGTACACCTGGCGCAAGCTTTGGCCCGCTTGGCGAGCGCTATGTGCGCTTTGCGCTCGTACTTCCCCCGGAGGAAATCGCCAAAGCCGTACAGGCAATTGCGGACAGCGGCATTCTGAATGCCAAAGGAGATAACAAATGAGAACAGATCATGGTGTAATCATGCAGTACTTTGAATGGTATCTGCCTGAAAACTGCGGTTTATGGAAACAGCTGAAAGCGGATGCGCCGAACCTCGCAAAGAAAGGCATTACCGCATTATGGCTGCCCCCGGCATATAAAGGCTATCTTGGCGCCAAGGAGGTCGGCTACGCGGTGTATGACCTCTTTGACCTCGGAGAGTTTGACCAGAAGGGCTCGGTTGCGACCAAATACGGAACGAAACAGGAATACCTGGACGCGATTAAAGCATGTCATGAGGCGGGCATCAGCGTCTATGCCGATATTGTATTGAACCATAAGGTAGAGGGAGATGCGTTTGAAAATCTGATTGTGACGGAATACGATCCAAATGATCGCAACATCGTGATTAATGAAAACCGTAAAATCCGCTCGAAATCGAAATTCACATTCCCGGGCCGCAACGGTAAATATAACGACTTTACCTGGGACCATACCTGCTTCAGCGGCAGCGACCGCGATGAGCGCAGTCACACAGCCGGCATCTTCGGTTTTAAAGGTGCGAAATGGAGTGCAGATGTGGATGATGAAAACGGCAACTATGATTATCTGCTTGGCCTGGATATCAATTTCAACAATCCGGCTGTTGTTGCCCATCTGCTGGACTGGGGCGAATGGTATGTTAAGACCACCGGTATTGACGGCTTCCGCCTTGATGCCCTAAAACACATTGATATAAACTTCTTTCCAGCCTGGCTGAAAGAACTGCGGACAAAGTTCAAAAAGGAACTGTTTACCGTCGGCGAGTACTGGAAAGGGGATGTGAACAAACTAAAGGATTATATCGATCGCACGGAAGGATGCCTGTCGCTCTTTGATGTCCCGCTCCATTATGCCTTCCATAACATTTCGGAATCCTGCGGCATGTATGATCTCTCCCAGATTCTTTCCGGCACGTTAACAGCCATTGATTCAATGCACTCTGTCACGTTTGTCGATAACCATGATACGCAGCCTGGCCAGATGCTGGAAAGCTCGGTGCAGGAATGGTTCCTGCCGCACGCCTATGCGATCATCCTTCTTAGAGAAGAAGGCTACCCGTGTATTTTCTATGGTGATTATTATGGCCTGGAAGCACGGGAAGGACGGTCCTATCAGCACATTATTGATCCGATGCTGGAAGCGCGTCATGAACGGATGTACGGCCCGCGTCATGATTACTTTGATAACTGCGATGTGATTGGCTGGACGTACGAAGGAGATGATGCTCACAAACACTCTGGTCTGGCGGTACTCATGTCGGATAAAGACGGCGCAGAACGCAGTATGTATGTTGGAGCGCACCATGCAGGAGAAGTCTGGGAAGATGGAACCGGCGCATGCGAACCGGTAACGATTGATGAAGGGGGCAACGGAGTATTTCATTGCGCTCCTGGCTCCATGAGCTTCTATCACCCCTTTGTGAAGAGGACACCATCCATTTGTTAACTGAACATATGGGTTGTGATGAATTCGCCCTTGGAAAATGACACCGACAGGTGATCCTGGCATGTATTATGCAGATTAGTTCATTTAAGGTCTCAATGACGAAACCTATTGAACTAACAGTTTATTTCCATACATATGCAGCTATGAGATAATCACCTCAGTAAGATCA
>JAFWJY010000118.1 GCA_017514525.1 Solobacterium sp.
CCGAGGAGAACAATTCAGGGCTGATATGCTGACTGCAGGAGCATGTAATCAGAAATCCGCCGGGTTCAATCATTTTCAGGGCTCTCAGATTGATTTCCTTATATCCGCGAACAGCGCTGCTGATTGTGGCCCGGCTTTTTGTAAATGCAGGCGGATCAAGAATAATGACGTCATACAGCTGTTTCTTTCTGCTTTGCTCGCTCAGAAGGTCAAAAACATTTGCTTCATGAAAACGGACACATTCCTCAAGACAGTTCAATTTCGCGTTATCTTCCGCAAAAGAGCAGGCATATCCGCTGATATCAACTCCGGTAACGGTCAGACCGCAGAGGTTGGTATCAGCTGCACAGCAGACCATTGCCTGCCGTCCCATGATGAAGGATTTGGAATATCCGGGAATATTTTCAGAATAGATGCCGCGAATAATGACATTCTTGTTGGCGTATTTTTCCGGATGTTCCATGCAGTCCATATACCAGAGACCGTAATCATCATCTTTGATGTCAATGACTGGCGCATTGATATCAAATGGAAGTGTTCCGCTCTTGAGTTCGACTTTCTCGCCGAACGCACCTTCATAGAAGATCTGGGCGCGACGGTTGATGGCTTTGATGTTTCCTCGCAACATACGGCCGTTGGTCTCCGGCGTACAGCGGTTGACGATCACAACATCGCTGTAGCGAAGCTGTTCAAACATAATGCCGCGCATGTTGTTGATAAAGGACTCAAAGGTAGTCGCATCAACCGTGGAAAGGATTTCCACAAGCGGCCAGAAGTCCGGCATTGTCGCAAGGAACTGGGTGTTGATAGCTTCACTGCCGTTGTACTCAATGAAGATCTGGGATGGATGGTAAATCGTATCCCATTCTTTCATCCGTTCCGGCGTCAGCTCTTCAATCGAATCCAGATATTCGACAAATACGTTATGACTGTCTCTCCAGGCTTCATCGTATTCCACTTCACCCTGTTCCAGACAGATGATCAAAGTGCGGTCAATGCCTTCCATGAAGTTTTTGTCATTCAGCGTATCCTTGATCAGTGTTGTTTTTCCACTGTCCAGAAACCCTGTAAACAGATAAACCGGAGATGGCATTACTTCACCTCGAAGAGCTTCTTCATCAACTCGATATCAACCTTTTCACCAATTACGGTAATCAGTCCGGTATAGGCAGGGCTGCCTTTGCGGATATCGATATCACCCGGCACATAATCGAAAAACAGCCAGTTTCCGTCATGATCCGGTACGATGCCCTTGGCACGAATAATGTTTTCACCAAGTCCGGACAGCGCTGTACGGATCTGTTCTTCCGAATACTTGTTAATGGTTTCAATGCCGATGGAGTCAAATACTTCATCCGCATCATGACCATGATGATGGTGGTGATGGTGATGATGCTCGTGTTCATCCTCACCAACATGGATCCGGTTGCCCTCGGACAGACCTGCATTTACATCTTCATGTTCATGATGGTGATGCTCATGTTCCTCATCGTCATGATCGTGGTGATGATGTTCATGTTCCTCATCGTCATGATCGTGATGGTGATGTTCGTGTTCATCATGGTCATGATGGTGTTCATGCTCTTCCTCATCCTCTTCTTCCGGAAGTTCCGGGAAGCCGTTGGAGCTGCCTGTCATTGCCTCAAAGATTGCCTGACCGGACAATTCATCCCAGGGAGTTGTGATGATGCGTGCTTCCGGATTCAGTTCACGGATGATCGCAACATCTTCCGCCAGTTTTTCTTCAGTGACATTCTGTGTACGGGAGAGGATGACGCAGGAAGCGGTCGCAATCTGATCGTCGAAGAACTCCTTGAAGTTTTTGTGGTAGATCTTGCAGCGATTGCCATCTACTACTGTGGAATAGCTGGAGAGTTCCAGTCCGTCAATAGACTGAATAGCCCGCAGGATATCGGAGAGTTTTCCAACGCCGGACGGTTCGATTACGATCCGTTCCGGATTGTAAGTCTCCATGACCTGTTTCAGGCTTGCCTCAAAGTCACCTTTCAGGGTGCAGCAGATGCAGCCGCTGTTGATTTCACGGATCTCAATGCCTGCTTCTTTCAGGAAGCCGCCATCAATACCGATCTCACCAAATTCATTTTCAACGAGCACGATCTTCTGCCCAGGAAATACATCTTTTACCAGTTTTGAAATCAGGGTTGTCTTGCCGGCCCCGAGGAAACCGGATATAACATCTACTTTTGTCATACATTACCTTCTTTCTGCTTATTCATTATAGCCATCCTGTCAATAAAGAAACGAAATATGACCGGAAAATTCCGGTCATAGAACTTATAAATAGATATACCCAAGGCAGGTCTGTCCGGTATAGGGAAGGCCGTTGGCAGGAACCCACCGTTCATAGTAGTGGCCCATGTAGTTGCCTTCCTTAATATATACCCGGTCTCCGTCAACCGCTGTGACGAATGCGACATGCCAGGAATAGACGGCGATGGAATAGACGCGCGGTGTGCTTCCAGTCGCATAACCGGAGGCAGCCGCATCGCTGATCCAGTTGCCGGCCATGCCCCAGCCTGGCAGTGAAATGCCAAGCGTATCATGTACAAGCTGCCAAGCGCCCCAGGTACAGTTGGACCAGCCGCCGTAGTAAGGGTTCCCGCCGGAATTGATGACGGCAGGGGCCTCGGAACTTCCGGACGGCGTGGAGGAACCGGAATCGGTTCTGCTGTCGGACGTATCGGAACTCGAAGAGGTATTTGCGGAAGGTTTAGGCGTCGCATTCAGGTTGTCACTGATCTCACCGATTTTATTCTGATTGGCGGCGATGGCGTTCTGCGCGTCCTGCTGTTCTGCTTCTGCAGCTGCTAACTGACTGCTGTAATTCTGCTTCAGCACATCGAGTTCATAACGCGAGGAGAGCAGGGCAGTCTGCTGGGAGGCCAGTGCCTGTCTGCCAAGCTCCAGCTCCGCTTCCATAGTTTTGACCTCTTCCTGATCAGCCAGGAGTTCATCCTGCATGGAATGAAGTTCATCAATGCGATCCTTCAGCGTGGAAAGCGAATAATCATCACGCTCATAAATGGCATTGATGCCGTTTGCCAGACGAATGAAGTCTTCAAAGGATTCTGCTCCGGCCAGCACATCCAGAAACTGATAGAAGTGCATGGTTTTCTGCTGTTCCACCATGCGGTTTTTAACGTGTTCCTTCAGACTGTCAATTTCATCCTGTTTCGCAACAATGGCTTTCTCATTGACTTCAATTTTGTGATTGATATCTTCCACCTGTTCTTCCACAGCTTTGATCTGGGCATTCAGGTCATTGATCATACTGTTGATGCCGGCAATCTGAGCATTCATATTGTCGATCTGTGTATTGTAGTTTGAAATATTGGCATTGATTTCCTGCTTGCGGGCATCGATCTCGGCAATCTTATCCTGCAGTTCCTTATTCTGACTCTGCATATAGCTCATATAGGCACTGCAGTTTTTTTCGTCTTCTTCGCTGAGATCTTCTGATCCGGTACAGAGGTTATTCCAGTAATTGGTATCAGTAAAATCCGGTTCTTCCGCAGAAACAACCGCTGTGTTCAGATGAAGGGAGAGTGCGCAGACTGCCAGCAGCGCGCATGTGATACTGGAATTTCTCATCTCATGCATTATAAGCGTTTCCCAGAACTTTTTAAAAA
>JAFWJY010000119.1 GCA_017514525.1 Solobacterium sp.
ATTGCATTTGTTATGTCCATTGAATCACCTGTATGATATAATGGTCTGTGGGTTTAACTTTAAAGTTAATGAACTATCGACAAATCGGAATTTGTGGAGGAAACATGAAAAGGCTTCTTTCTTGCCTGATGATTGCAGTGCTGTTCTGTGTCTTTCCCTATGCCCTGTCGGAAGGGGCACGGTCTCATTCCATATTCCGCCTGGATGAAGAAGGATATCTGTATTATATGGATTACACCATGGACTACTATGGTCCGGAGGTCATGAACACTCTGAAAGAAGGCGGTTTTATCGATACAGGCTGCTCAGCGTTCTTCACCCACGATCCGGAAGGTAATCCCATCACTTGCAGAAACTATGATTATCCGCATCGCGTATCTCAGGAAGATCAGACTCTGACCGGCTTGAACGTCGTGCTTCACTGTAAGCCCGAAGGAAAATATGAATCCATCGGCATGGCGGATGCGGTCTGGTATGATGAGCAAAACCAGCTGCTGCAGAAAGGTGGCCCGGACCTGCCTGGGTTTGACATTCATTTGCTCGACATTTTACCCTATAATTGCATGGATGGGATCAACGAAAAAGGTCTGTGCGTCTCCATTCTCCGAGTAGATATCAAGCCTGGTGAACAACCTGCCCGGTTGCCGATTGGAGCCAGCATGCTCGTGCGGTATATGCTGGACGATTGCGCGAATGTTCCGGAGGCAATCCGGAAAGTCGATACGGCCATCGTTGTTCCGGAGGATTGGCAAGACTGCCACATTTTTGTGACGGATGCGGATGGCCGTCATGCGGTTATAGAGAGTCGGAACAGTATCGTATCTGTGATTGAATCGGATATCGTTACCAACTTCTATCTCGGTTCAGATGACATTGAAGACTATTATAGAAACGGCAAACTTCGCGAGGAGGCTGTCCGGATCACAGATGAGTACGGCAATGCAACGTACCGCTTTGGCTACGGCCACGGGTATCATCGTTTTGTGACGATCGCAGGACAGTTGGAACGGTATCAGGATACGGCTTCGGAAGAACGCCGCACTGTAATGCCAAGAGCCACCGCGCTCGTAATCCTGCAGAGTGTAGCACAGAATCCGTACACCAATGCGTCAGGTATATCCATGACACAGTACAGTGTTATGTATGACAACGCTCATCAGACGATGGAAGTCTGGTCTTATCAGAATTATCAGAAATCCTGGATTTTTGATGTAACAGGAACAGAACGATGATACGAGAGGACCACAGACCGCATGTCGCATTTGAAGGTATTTCTCAATGAAACCGGGAAAGTCAGAAACCATTTATGAAGATTGCAGTATTCTCAGATGTACACGGCAACCCGGAAGCTATTTCCCGGTAATTTCCCAGTCAAAATCGTTATACAGCTGTCCGGTATCGACCAACGGGGTCGTGCCGGACTTTCCTTTTACCTTCACCGGTTTCTTTGAGACCGGGTTGCGCATCCAGCCGCCGGAAAGGGTGATCGGACTGTTGGGCGGCGGGATGCCTTTGTCGATATATGCGTGGATGCCGTCCACGCCGGCTTTGCCGGAGTCCTCCAGGGCGGAAGTGACGGCGGAAAGATCACCAGCGTTGGCGGCGGCGCAGGCCTTCCGCATCGCGGCAGACATTTCCGCCTTCACGGAAGACTGCGCCAGCGCCGGTTTCACCACCGGCCGTGCCGGAATATGCATGGCCGGGGCGCCATGCTCATGGATCGCCAGCAGGGCCCGGGATCTGGCGCTTGCGCTGCTGGTCAGCCCTACCTCCACGGTGTGTGTTGCCAGGTATTGCAGGCACTGCAGGCGATC
>JAFWJY010000120.1 GCA_017514525.1 Solobacterium sp.
GTTTTCCTTTATAGCTGATCTGAAACTGATACTGCTGATGAAAGCCGCTGCCGATATACAGAATTGCCAGCTTTCTGTACTTCCGGTCCAATGACTGAAACGCTTCCAGTGTTATAAGCACTGCACTGATGTCTTCCTTCCAAATGAATTCCGCGGAATCACTTTCTTCCGTCCAGCGAAGCAGCGGAACCTTCTGAAGGCAGAGGTACCTCTGAACGTCATACAGTTCTTCTTCATAGGTAGCCAGGATGATCAGCTTTGCGGGTGGATGATACACCACCCATTCATACGTATCGATATTCATGCCTAATGGAACTCCCTCTCCGCGGTAATCACTGGCCAGCACATGATCTGGAATACATGGAATGAGGTATGGTTTAGGCTGATTCACAGATTGCGATTTACTGGCAATCTGCTGTGCAAGTTCCGATTCAGATGTCTTCAGTAAAACTGCTTCCAGAATGTGATCCTGTCGTATGAGTGCGGTATCACCATTTGGAATTGTGCGATGTACCGGACATTCAAAGATGCCCGAGAGATCCTGTACGTTTTCATTGCGCAATGCCAGGCGGAACGACAGTAACGTCAGATCCCGATTTGAACAGGATGCTGCGGTTGTAAAGAACAGGATGATGCGAAGATTCAGCCGGTCCGCCTGTTCCAGAAGCCGGTGCAGTTTGAACCGATTGCCTTCATCCGCATCATAAAAGGACGGCGTATCCGTTAAGATCAACGTGCGTTGACTATTAGAGGGCTGTTCGAGATGTTTCAGAAGATTGCGAATGCGCTCTTCTTCATTGGACTGCACAATCCCGCATAGATTCCGCCAGGAAAGCCACGAACTATGCGCAGCAGAAAGATCATCAATCAAAAATACTTCTTCCTCCTGTTTCGTTACCGTAAGCAATCCGGACAGAATCGTTCGCAGCAGCTTGCATTTTTCCTCACGGTCAATGGTAAAGATACCGGAACAGCGTGCCGTAAGGGCCAGCGGTGGCTGGGTACGGTGATAATAGTCATCGGCTTTGCCTAGCCAGATCGTTGCGGTTTCCTGAAAATCGCTGCGCTGAACTTCACGGAGCGGTGGGCACCAGAGTGCAGTTGCCTTCTGCATATCTCTGCCAGCTTCCAGCAATTCCTGAATCACTTCATACGCCTGGGATGCGGATGATCCACTGGACATTGCGACTTCCTTTTCTACCTGCTTCATCGCATTGAGCCGGCTGATGTGAAGCTGACTCCTTCCAGCGGGCGCATTGGCGTAGGCAGACCAGCCATGCGTCAACATTCCATCCCACAGAAGATAGAATTCACCCGGATTGCGGATCCAGGAGGCATCCGGCGCATGGATCATTTCAACGCTGTCCTGTTTCTCCTGTACTTTCAGGCAGATCTTGAACCGTGTATTCGACCAGATCTGCTCATCTACCACACCGCTTGGCTTCTGGGTTGCCAGTATCATATGCATGCCCAAGGAGCGGCCAACGCGTGCCACGCTGATCAGATCACGCATAAAATCAGGACGTTCTTTCTTTAATTCCGCAAACTCATCGACAATTATCACAAGTGCCGGAAGATATGGCAGTTTCAGCCGGCTTGACCAGTGCTTCTGGTAGGCAGACAGGTTCATGACCGGCTGAGCGATCGCATCGCCCATTTTCTGAAACAGCTGTTCCCGACGATGGCATTCCATCTGAAAGGAAACCAGAGCGCGCTCCATTCCGGAACTGTCGAGATTGCTTAATACCCCTGCCACATGCGGAATCGTATAGCTCTGGTTGGAAAACAGCTGTGCTGCGCCACCGCCCTTGAAATCGATCATAATGATATTGCATTCCCGGGGACTGTATTGCGTACACAGGCCAAGCAGAAAGGAAATGATCAGTTCGCTTTTTCCGCTTCCGGTCATACCGGCAATTAATCCATGCGGCCCCTGCCCGTGTTCAGAAAGATCCAGAACCAGTGGTTCGCCGTCTTCCCCAAATCCAAAGCAGGAACAAATGCCCTCACGTACCAGCGCATGTTGCCAGCGTTCTTCGATTTTTAACCCTCTTGCGTCTGTTATTCCATACAGGTCATACAGCGTATGACTGTGACTGAAATAACTGTTGGCGGTTTCAAACGAACAATGGTTCAATAACCTGACCGCATCCCATGGATCAATGGGTGGATTTTCATCCGGTCTCACATTCGCAAGCATGCCATCATCCAATGTGATGCCGGTATCCGTGATTCCTATCCGCAGATCACTGTCAGCCGGGAAACACCCATGATCGCAGGCTTCCAGAACATGGACATCCAGATCTTCAAATGGAGCAATCAGCGCCGGTTTCTGGACGAAGAGATAGATTTCATAGTCCGGATTCTGCCGCAGCGCACAGGACAGCTCCTGGGCCTGAGACAGTGTTACTGCGATCAGGCGCAGCTGATCGTTCAGTCTGGTATGCGGCACTTCCCGCAGCCAGTAATGCTGTTCCAGAAATGCGGGTTCTGCCAGAATGACCACTTTCGCAAGATCCGGTCCGGTACGATACAAAAACTGAAAGAAGAGATTCCAGAATGTATCAGTGCAGGAATCCTTACAGCTGATGGCAATATGATGAAAGGACTGAAACGAACGGATCACCGGCAGATCGATTGTTTCTACTTCATTTCGCAGCTGCTGAAGTTCCTTTGGAATCGGATCGTCCGCTTTCCAGCGAACCGGTTCCTGCAAGGTCAGAGTGAATGGCACACTGCCTCTGCCAAAGCGGACAGCTCCAAATTCCGCTGAGGTCTTTTCCGCTGCATACCGTCTGCCGGATTGCAGAAACAGCGGTGGAAACCGCTTCTCCAGCTCTTCCTTCAGATGAGCCTGGTAGTCCAGTATTTCCTGTTTTAAATCGCCCAGATACTGCCTGTAGTTTTCAAGGCGCCGTTTTTTCTGACGGCGCTCACGCTGCACTTCATACAGCCGCTGCATCGGATTCCATAATAACGTAGACAGTACCATTACAAATGGCAGGATGATGGTCGGCGCAAGGTCAATCCA
>JAFWJY010000121.1 GCA_017514525.1 Solobacterium sp.
CGCAGGCACCAAGTGCACCCATAAGCGTCATTTTTGTCACAACAATGAACCAGATCGTTCCAATGGTATACAGTACAGCCGTTCCGATCACCATACCTGAAATCATTCCCTTCAGCTGGTAGCCCTGTTTCTTCGCAAACCAGCCGCTGCAGAATGCCAGCGGCAGATAGCCAATCAGATAACCACCGGTCACGCCAACCAGTGCGCCGATGCCAGAGCTGTAACCGGCAAATACCGGAACCCCAATCGCTCCCAGCACCAGATACAGCGCCGTACATGCAGTACCATCCCCAGCTCCCAGGATCACCCCTGCCAGCATCACCGCAAAGGTTGCCAGGCTGATTGGCACCAGTGAAGACAGCGGAATGGACAGCGGCGCAAGTACGCAGATCACTGCCGTCATCAGGGCTATGCGTGTCATTTTCTGTGTATTCATAATAAAAATCTCCCCTTTTTAATCCCCAATTGAAAGCCACAGGTATCAGTACCCTGCGGCTTGTTGGTTTGTAACGATTTGAATGTATGCCAGGAATGCATTCCTGTCAATGCTCAGATGGCGTCAAATTCATCTGTGATTGCTTTGTCAGGTGCCGGTGTTGCCAGCGAAACAATAACATTCACTGCTAAGGCAATCAGGAAAGCCGGAAGCAGTTCATAAATATCCAGCACTCCGCCAAGCGGACGGACCAGAAACTTCCATACAAAGATCATAATTCCCCCTGTCAGCATGCCGGCAAGTGCCCCATACCGGTTGGAACGCTTCCAGAACAATGCCAGCAGAACTACCGGACCAAAGCTTGCGCCAAATCCCGCCCAGGCAAACGATACAATACGGAAAACAGAAGAGGTGCTGTCCCAGGCAAATACGACGCCGATCAACGCAACAACCAGCAGTGTCAGACGGGAAATCTGCAGCGTCTTTTTCGCATCCAGTTCTTTCCTGAATACACCGGTAAACAGATCACGGCTTACCGCAGAACTTGCGGTCAGCAGCTGAGAATCTGCGGTCGACATCGTAGACGCAAGAATTCCGGCCAATACCACACCGGCGATCAGTGCCGCAAAGATTCCATTCTCCGCAAGCAGTGAGGCAAAGCGGACAATGACTGTTTCCGAATCCGAACCGGCAAGTGTCGCAATCGCGCCTCTGGCAGAAGCCGCGTTGCCGACAATGCCGATAAAGATGGATACTGCCATGGAGATCACAACCCAAATGGTACCGACACGGCGGGAAATCGATAGTTTGTTTTCGTCTTTGATTGCCATAAAGCGAAGCAGGATGTGGGGCATGCCAAAGTAGCCAAGGCCCCATGCCAGTGTCGAGCAGATGGTAAGGAAGGAATATGGTGAAGCAGTCTGATCTGCCGCATTATGAATTGCCGTAAAGCTAAGGTAACCGGCAAGGCCTTTGGCGTTTTCCATAACAGCGTCAAAACCGCCGGCACTGTTTACGCCAAACAGCAGGATAATAACCAGGGCAATCGTCATGATAATCGACTGAACCAGATCGGTAATACTGACTGCCATGAAGCCGCCCAATGCGGTATAGGCAATAATCACCACCGCACTCAGAATCATCGTGACATGGTAATCCGCGTTGAATAATGTCGCAAACAGCTTTCCGCAGGCCGCAAACCCGGAAGCGGTATACGGCACAAAGAAAACCACAATGATCAACGCGGCAATCAATGTCAGGATCTTTTTCTCATCCCGATAGCGATTGGAGAAAAATTCCGGAACCGTGATCGAGTTTGTTTTCGCCGTGTAAAGGCGAAGCTTTTTCGCAACGATCAGCCAGTTGAGATACGTACCGACCGCAAGACCGATTGCCGTCCATGCGGCATCCGCAATACCAGTCAGATACGCAACACCAGGAAGTCCCATCAGCAGCCAGCTGCTCATGTCGGAAGCTTCCGCACTCATTGCGGCCGCAAGCGGGCCGAGTTTTCTTCCGCCCAGATAAAATTCGTCCACCGTTTCGGTGCGCTTGGAGAAACGATAGCCAATATACAGCATGCCTCCAAGGTAGATGATGATTGCGGCGATAATGCCAAGTACTGATTGCGACATACGCATGTCCCCCTTTAACAAAAAAACGTCTCATTCAGAGACGGATGACCGCGGTACCACACTGATTGCCAGCCGAACAGGCTGACCACTCTTACCCTTAACGCGGGATACGGTTTTCCATACTGTTTTTCCGGAAAACATCTCCCAGATCGGTTCCCTGGATACAGTGCCGCGGATCTCTCACCATCTTCCGCTCGCTCCTGGATGCATGCAGGTACTGGTTCTGTTCATCGAATTGTCTTTATGATAACGGGCTTGTCTGAAACTTGTCAAATATATTTTCAGAAAAGATGTCACTCATTTCTGAAACTATTTTCAAATCTCAATCAGCACCATGCGTCTCCGCAGAATTATGTTACGATTGGGACAAGAGGACTTCTATGATCTGTTCTTACTGCAATGCGGAAATACCGGATAATGCCCTGCACTGCCCTAACTGCGGTGCGCCCATGGATTCTGTCACTCAGCAGCTTGCGGATCTGCAGCGTCTGCAGACACGAGCTCTGGAGACAACAGATGAAAAAGCAGCGAGCATAAAACCGCTGAAACCGTTAAAACCAGTCCAGCACACCCATGAGGTTGCGACACGTTCTCATAAAATACTGATGACCGTCGCAGTTGTACTGTTCATCTGTATTGTTCTGGTATTACTGTTATCGCTGTTCTGAGGCTTCTCTCGATCAGACGGAAGCTTTTTTTCTGCAATCTCCCGCTCTATATATAAATGTTTGTGTTAGAATAGCTCCCGACAGATTAAACCGGTTAACCCGGAGAGGATCTGAAGGAGAATAAATATGCGTAAAACAAAGATTGTATGTACGATTGGTCCCGCGAGTGAGTCGGAAGAAGTATTGCGCGAACTCTGCCTGAATGGCATGAATGTTGCACGTCTGAACTTCTCGCATGGCACCCATGAGGAGCATCTTGCACGAATCAACCGTATTAAAAAAGTCAGAGAAGAGCTGAATCTTCCGATTGCGATCATGCTCGATACCAAAGGACCGGAATTCCGCATCGGCACTTTCGAAAACGGAAAAATCTTTCTGAAGGAAGGTGATACCTTCACCTTTACGACCGAAGAGATCGTCGGCAACGAATCAATCGTTTCCGTCAGTTATAAGAATCTGGCAAATGAGCTGGAACCGGGTGATCGGATCCTGCTGAACAACGCCCTGCTGGAATTTGAAGTACTTTCCACTGACGGCACCCAGATTACAACAAAAGTGCTGGATGGCGGTGAGCTTTCCAACCGGAAATCCATGAGCTTCCCCGGCAAGCACATGCAGCAGGTATATCTGTCCGAACAGGATAAATCCGATATTGCCTTTGGTGTACAGAATGACATCGACTTTATCGCCTGCTCCTTTGTCTCTGTAAAACAGGATCTTGTCGATGTACATAATCTGCTGAAGTCACTTGGAAAAGATGATTCCGTTGAGCTGATTGCCAAGATTGAAAACCAGTCCGGCTATGACAACATCGATGAAATCTGCACGGAGTGCGATGGCATCATGGTCGCTCGTGGTGACATGGGTGTTGAAGTTCCATTTGAACGTCTCCCGGCCATTCAGAAAGATCTGATCTCCCGCTGCCGCATCATCGGCAAGCGTGTTATCACAGCTACGGAAATGCTGGAGTCCATGATTCACAATCCGCGTCCGACACGTGCTGAAACATCCGACGTTGCCAATGCGGTTTATGACGGTACCAGCGCAGTTATGCTGTCTGGTGAAACCGCAGCTGGCGCCTATCCGGTACAGGCGGTTAAGGCAATGGCTAAAATTGCGGAAGCCACAGAAAACAACATCAACTACAAGAAGCGCTTCTATCAGTATGATTTCCAGATTGAAAGCGATATGGATGCGATCTCCCACGCGACCTGCACTATGGCGATGGATGTCAAGGCAAGTGCGATTGTTGCCTGCACGATGTCCGGCCGGGTTGCCAAGATGGTTTCCCGCTTCCGTTCACCGGTCGACATTATCGGTCTTACCACCAGCACCAAGACCTGGCGCTCACTGGCGCTGTCCTGGGGTGTAACACCGCGGATGTGCGAAGTCGTTCCGTCTACAGATGTGCTGTTCTATATGGCCAGAAAGACAGCGGTCGATACGATGAATCTGAAGGAAGGCGACAAGATCGTCATCACCGGCGGCGGTACAACCGGCATCTCCGGCAACACAAACCTGATCAAAGTTGAAAAGATCTGACAAAAACAGGAACTGCATCCTCAGCTTATTGAGAATCAGTTCCTCTTTTTTTACGCTGTTTTCCGAAACATGAATGCCCGGACTATATTAATGCCAAGCTTATACGGCAATGGCCTTAACGCCTTGTCTGCTTCTTTGAGCTTTTCTCGGATTGGCAGGCTCTGCGGGCAGTGCTGTTCGCATTTGCCGCACTGAATGCATTGCGTCGCAAAGGCAGGCTCTTTGGTCAGACCAACCGTCTGGGCAAACTGGAATCTGCCTTCCCGCTTTGACTCTGTATACATGGCGTTATAGCAGCGGAAGATGCCCGGAATATCAACGCCTTTCGGACAAGGCATGCAGTAACGGCAGCCAGTGCAGCCAACCTTTTCCTTCTCCCGAATCTTTTCTTTAACAACTTCCAGCACCGCAAAGTCATCGGCAGTTAAACTGCCTGCCGGTGTTTCAGAAGCAGTGCGGCAGTTTTCCAGGACCATTTCCTGAGAATTCATCCCGGATAAAACTACCGTCACTTCCGGCTGATTATACAGCCAGCGCAGCCCCCACTCTGCCGGGCTCCAGTCATGACCGCTGTTTGCCATAGCGAGCTTCGCTTCTTCCGGCAGCATATTCACAAGCTTGCCACCGCGCAGCGGTTCCATGATTACAACCGGAATGCCTTTTTCATATGCGGCCTTCAGTCCGTCCCTGCCAGCCTGCGTCACTTCGTCCAGATAGTTGTATTGAATCTGGCAGATATCCCAGTCAAAATCATTCAGCACTTTCAGAAAGTTTTCGGTATTACCGTGATAAGAGAATCCGACATTGCGGATCGCACCGGATTCTTTTTTCTGTTTGATCCAGTCCAGAATCCCGACCGCTTTCAGTTTTTCCCACATCGCGATATCGGTCACATGATGCATCAGATAATAATCCACGTGATCCGTACGCAGGCGGGAAAGCTCTTCATTGAAATACCGGTCGATCGCAGCTGCACTCGAAATCAGATACTGCGGAAGCTTGGTGGCAATATTGATCTTGTCCCGGATTCCGTTGCGTTCAAAGATTTCACCGATCGCAGCTTCACTGCCTGGATAGATATAAGCCGTATCGAAGTAGTTCACACCATTGTGGTAGGCAGTCATGATTTCCTGTTCTGCTTTTTCAATATCAATTGCGTTTCCTTTTTTTGTGAATCGCATACAGCCAAAGCCAAGAATTGACAGCTGATTGCCATGTTTGTCACTTCTGTATTGCATAAGCTAAATTCTCCATGTGTTTTCTGTAAAGGTTTGATTCGTTTGATTTTATCTTACTGTCTTAAAACAGTAGATTCTAATGTCTACGTCAGCAGGGCATTTCTATTCTCACACGGCATGAAACTCAAAGTGTTTCCATCACCTGCGCAAATTCGTTCAGGAAGGTCTCTTCTTCCGCAGCGACCAGCGTTTTGTGCCGGTCCAGTTCTTCTTTAGAAAGAACCTGAGCGTCAACCCAGTTCAGCTGGGAAGCTGCTTTCTCACTCTTCAGCACAATCTGAGAATACTTCGGTCCAACCATCAGCAGCTTCAGGGAATCCTCCGGACTCAGCAGTCCGCTGGTTATAACTCCCATCGTGTCAAACAGGGTGTCATTGGCAATCGGTCCGATTATGACATCCGCATCCGGATAACGGTCGGGCAGTCGGTTGCGGTTGCGATAGATATAATCAAACCAGTTCGCATTGCGTTCCAGAACCTGAATCTTCAGTCCCGACTGATCTAATACATACTGATTAATGATTGTATCGGACCCTTTCTTTTCTCTGGCCCAGCGCAGGGAAAATGCATGGTCATCTGTCGTATAAAACCCCTGTCCAAAATCTGCATTGACTCTGCCGTAATGCACATCCGGATTTGGCAGTTTCAGATAGCCGGTGTGATAAAGCGTGATTTTGGAAGACTCGCCGCTCATTGAATAAAATCTTCCCGCATTGGCGTAAATATATCCAGAAGCACACCAGGTTCAAGACATACGCATCCATGAACGATGCCGTCTTCCTTCAGCATTGTATCTCCGGCAGTAACCGTCTTTGTCTCATCACCAATCGTAAACTGAAATTTGCCAGAAACCACATACGTGATCTGTGTATGCGGATGGGAATGCAGAGCCCCAACCGCACCTTTTTGGAACGTATTTTCTACACACATCAAGCCGTCTGTATACGCAAGAATGCGGCGCACCACATTCTCACCGCCGCTTTGAGGCAATGTACTGTCATGCATGACCCATTTCTGATGTTTTCCCGGAATGCCCATGATTTAATTCTCCTTTTCAACGATATGTTCTTTTTTCAGTATGAAGGCAATCACAGACTGCCGCAACCAAAACGCATCTGCAAGAAACAAAAAAGTCCAATGCATGTCCAACTGTGCACACATTGAACCGTATTTCTTAAAAGGAGAACAGAATTCCAGCTGCCGCCGCGATCAGAATCATAAAGATCGGATGGAGATCCTTTTTCCAGGAGGTAAAGGCAAGCAGCGCCGCAAACAGCAGTATCCCTTTCCAGTTGAAGAGATCCAGCATATTGCCGGATGCCTGAAATTCCGGAATACAGAACAGAGAAATCAGAAAGATACTGATGACTGCCGACAGAATAAAGCCGACGACTGCCGGCCGTAAGCCGGTGAAGACTCCCTGGACAATTTTCGAAGTTCTAAACTTCTCCAGCATCTTGGCAATCACGCAGATAACAATGATGCTCGGTGTAACCAGTGACAGCGTTGCGCCTATCGCCCCCGGGATGCCAAAAGTCTCATAGCCGACATAGGTTGCCATATTGATTCCAATCGGTCCCGGTGTACTTTCAGAAACCGCAATCATCGTTGTCAGCTTTTCCATCGTAAACCAGCCGTACTTCACAGACATTTCTCTCAGAAACGGAACCGTCGCAAGCCCGCCGCCTACCGCAAACAGCCCAGTTTTGAAGAATTCCCAACACATCAGCCAGAACTCACTCATGGTCCGCCTCCTTCAACCCGCGCACGGTAAACAGCACATAGCCTGTAATCCCGGCGGCGATCACAAGCACAACCGTTGAGATATTTGTAAAATACGACAGGATAAATGCGGCAGCACAGATCAGAAATGACGGAATATCTGTAACGCCCTTTCTGAACAGTTTGATAATCGCATTCACCATGAGTACACAGACCGCGACCTGTATGCCTCGAAGTGCAGACTGCACTGCAGGAATTTCAGAAAAGTTCGCAATCAATCCCGCAATGACCGTAATGATAATCAGCGACGGAGAAACAACACCTAGCGTGCAGATAATAGCTCCAGGAATACCTTTCTGTTTATAGCCAACAAAGGTTGCTGTATTTACCGCTATTACACCAGGAGTGATCTGCCCGATTGCGTAATAATCCATAATTTCATCTTCAGAAGCCCAGTGATGCTTTTCGATCACTTCTTTCTGTATCATCGGCAGCATCGCATAACCGCCGCCAAAGGTAAACAAGCCAATGTGAAACCAGGCTGAATATAAATTCCAGTACTCTTTCACACAAATCTCCTTTCACCACACCCTCGATAGTAGCACAAGTATTGCGCACGCGTTTTCCGACTTGCCTTTTTACTAATACGTACACCCACCATCAGGATGAAGTGCGGGCATGATCCGTCAATACATACTCAATTCATTTATTGTCCAGGCTCAATCTGTCCGTTGTCATTTCAATACATGCATGCAAAATTGGTATGTTGATTGCCAATAAAGCCCGTACAATATAACTGGAGGCACTCATTATGAAATACAGTATTAATACCTACAGACTATACGACAGTGAATCCCGGTTTTCATTTTCGATTCGAACCAAAGTTACCATGAAAGATACTGTAGACGGTGATACGCTTCGCCGTTCCGTCAATACCGCAATCCAAAGATATCCTTACTACCGTGTGAAGGTCTCAGTGGATTCTGATGGTGGTTATATTCTGCCTGAAAATACAGCACCTATTGCAGTACTGCCTGTTGCCAGGAAAACCCGGATGTTAGGATCCAAAGAAGTCAATGAACATCTGTTTTTTGTGGAATATGAAGGCAAAGACATTTATTTTAATATCAGTCATTCCCTCTGCGGCGGCAAAGGCGCACTTCCGCTGGTCATGACCAATATCTGGCAGTATGTGAAGGACCGCTATCACTTTGAACCGAATTCCCCGGCAATCCGTAAGCCGGGAGAACCGCTTCTTGAAGATGAAACTGCTGAACTGACACTGGATATGCTCGCAAAAGAACCACCCATCGCCAAGAGCGTTTCAAAACATCCGGTCATTTTGCTCAGTGATTATCTTAATGGTTTATATAACCCGCTGATGCGAAATCCAAACTATACATTATTCAGCTTCCAGCAGAAAGACGTCGTGGATTTCATCAAAGCCAATGATTCCAGTGTGGTTTCCTTTTTTCTGATTGTTATGGCGAAGGCACTGGATAAGGTATTACCCGCAAAACACAAAGTAATCGGCGGAGAAACCGCACATTTCCCTGGTGCGGATTTCGGAATTCCGAACACCCATTGTGATCTTCTAAGCCATGTATATCTTGACTATGAACGCGCCCAGTTAAGCTCGGATATGGAACGGCTTGGCACCATGACACGCGGACAGATTATCTGGCAGACGGATCCTACGGTCAGTTCTGAACAGTTTCGCAGTCTTTATGAGGCCTATGATAAAACAGATCAGATTTCCGGCCTTGCGGAAAAGCGAAAATTCCTCCGCAAGAATAAGACGAACGGAGAAAATGGCCGTCATGGCACTTATATTCTCAACTATACCGGTCAGATGCAATGGGGCGAAGTCGCAGACTATGTGGATTCTTATTGCATTATTGTAGAAGGTCATCTTCTGGGGGAAGTGACTTCCATGGAAAAACAGATTTTCCTGTCCGTGATGCAGCTGATCAAAACCGATAAATATACAAATGCGATTCGAACTGTTCTGGATGAACTGCGAATTCCCTATAAAGTGGAAGGTCCTTTTCCAAAACATCTTTCCCGCCACAGCATTCCAGTGCGATAAACCGAATATTGATTTGAGAGCAGTTTTAGGGAGCCGAGATCTGTGACGTTCACTCCTTCCGGAGCCACGCGATTAGCAGGATCCTGCTGCGCTGTTTCTGACGCAAGACTTCCATTTAATTGACGATGAATGCTTTCTGTCCGCAGAGAACAAAGCTTTTTTATGCCTTCATACGCCTTTTCCACTTCCTGTGGAGTTGAAAAAGCAGTTGGATCCTTCGCAATATATGGCCGGATCATTGCATATACGCGATCCGTTTCGTTTTCAAATGCACCGCTGTCGAACTGTTCCTTAAGCAGCTTCTCCATCGCCGCATGGTATTCCATTCTGCATGTTTCATCCGCAAGATACCGCGTCCAAAGCGGTCGTTCTTCCGGCCGGACGTTTAACAACGGGCTGTCAATTCCCATATTAATCACTTCTCCTGTGTCATTGGCATGGTCGATTACCGCATCCATCGGAAAGGCTCCGAAAGCCAGGTTGTAGTCCCAGGGAAACACAGATAGTTTTCCAGTTCGTTCATACCGGTAGTAGTTATGGGTCATCATTCCAACATAGGTGTGGACCGTTCCCTTGGGGATCAGCTGCGGGGTGTGCCCTGAATGGACTGGCCCTGTGTGACCCGCTGCGGTCGATACCTTCCACTACCCCCAGTGCCCCTGGAACGGCATCGGGAA
>JAFWJY010000122.1 GCA_017514525.1 Solobacterium sp.
ATTTTATACGCAAATTTGTCATTATATCTGCTTCTCATTGCGCAGTGGTTTCTGAAGAATCCCACTCTTGCCATTTCCCGTTCCTTCCAAAAGTCCGTACAAAAAAAGCAGAGAGTATCAGTGTCACTCCCTGCGGGTATCAGTAGTTTTCACCGCTTTTGAGCTCTGTCAGTCTGCGATTCTGTCTTTCAGAACACTGATAGCATTTTCAAGATCAGAGATCTGAGACTTCTTGATGTAAATATCTTTCTCAAAGCCTTCCTTCATTGCAGGTGTTTCAGCAATCTCGATCCGATATTCCAGATCTTTCACCTGATCATTCAGTGTTTTCAGACGTGCTTCCTTTTCCTCAAGCTCTGTCTGCAGTTTGGCAACCGCAATTGCCTTCTTGCCAGTCCAGAATACTTCTTTTGCTTCATTGAAGACATCCCAGAGACGATCATTCTCATCCTTGCCGGAATAGCCTGCCGCTCTCCACTCTACATCAAGCTGTTTCATGCGATCTGTATTCTCGCGTGAGTAGTTTTCTTCTGCCGCGATCTTCTTTGCTTCTTCAATCAGATTGTTTTTTGTTTCAATGCTCTGCTTGAATTTCTCATTGCGCTCTTCGAAGAACACTTTGCGCTTTGCATAGAATTCATCGCGAACCGCATTGAACTGTGCCCACAGTTCATCATCAAAATCACGGCCTGCAGATCCTGCTGCCTTCCAGTCATTGAACAGTCCGTTCAACTGGTCACCTGCCGCCTTCCAGTTGGATACATTGGCAAGCAGGTTCTTTGCGCTCTGAATAATCTGGTCCTTCTTTTCTTTCGCTGCAGCACGATTGGTATCGAGATTGTCAAAGAACTCTCTGCGGCGCTGCTCAATATCCTTCTGCAGATCAGTGATCTGTTTTCTGAATGCGAAATCGTTTTCTTTTCCAGCAGAACCGATTTCCTCCAGTTCATCACGGAGTTTATTGGCCGCATTCAGCGCTTCCTTAAAGTTTGTCAGTTCAGCAATGCCGGCAATCTTATCAACAATCGCCTGCTTTGCGGCAGTGTTGGCCTGGATTGCCTCCGCCCGTGGCGCATATTCTGCCATTGCACGGTTCAGCCGTTTTTCCAGTTCTGCGTCTTTTGGTGTGCCCCAGTTCTTCAGGGCATCCCACTGTGCTTTGATCTCATCCAGTTTTGCCTGGCCATCTTCACCTTCATAGTTGCGGGCAATCTCTTCCGCATCACGGCAGATTGCCTGCTTCTGACGAAGCTGATCTTCCATCATCGTAACGGCATCTTCTTTATATTCTGTGCCATATTCTGTCTCGCCGCCTTCCTCTTTGGAATGCGTCCAGCTGAACATTGTATAGGTACCATTGCAGTCAATACCATACCAGCGGCCATGTCCGTCATCCGAACCTTCACGCGGTTCCGTCGGATTTCCAGCCGCATCTTTGGCACCATAGAGAATTTCTACGACATATCCACCGAATGCCTTATGTTCTCTTCTTCTTTCTTTCAGTTTCTCATCATTAAACTCTGGTTTCATCATTGCTGGTGTGCCCCCTTAAATATCCTAAAAAATATTATTTCACATTTTTACCGGTGTGACCACGCAAAATACATGCATACTCAGTTAATTTTATAGGTAAATAATTTCGTCTCGTGTTCCATGCCTTCCGCATCTTTTTCATATACGGATACGGTTCTCGGCGTAACTTCCGCCGTCTCACTATATCTTGTATAGAATGCCTCGCTCACGTCTTTTCCAGTACGCGTCGCAACCCGATAATACGCTTCCTGTTCGTTATCCCCGATTTTCTGTTTCTCCGGATTTTCCAGAAGCTGAATATCAACAAGTTTTACTTCTCCATTTTCAACGATCATCGTCCGCAGGATCGAGAATACGCCCTGCTTTACCAGCCGGGAGAAATCATTGTAGATACCTGGATTCAATGCAACTCCATCCACAATTACAAACCACTGCAGATCATCCGCTGCTTTCTGCGGATCAATTGATAAGTCCGCATCCTCAATTGCGCCAAGTTCCCAGGCCACTTCATCATCACTGGTCCAGCCTTTACATGCATTACCGTTCTGATACGTAAATGTTACACTTGCAGGAATCCCGTCTGCTGTCTGATAACCGACCAGTGAAATATCACTGTCTTTAAGATAGTAGTACGTTTTTCCATAGCATTTGATCTCTTCCCCGGAGTGCAGCGCATTTTCACTGTCTTTTGCCAGCGCATAGCTGCTGCGGATTCCACTGAAGGTCACGCTGTTTTCCGTGGCACCGGTAAACCAGGTGCCAAACGGAACGCGCCAGGTGCGATTTGCGTTATCTGCGGACTGCACCGTAATAAACGGCATGAAATACAATGCCAGCAGTACGGCAGCACCAATCAGGATTCGCTTTGCGGCTTTCATTGACCACTCCGGTTCCGGCGTTCGATATCCATGATCAGATCAACCCGCCGTGCATGTCTGCCGCCTTCAAACTGCGTATCCAGAAATTCATCAATCAGCATCTTCGCTGTCTCTACGCCAATGACCCGTGCGCCGAAACAAAGAATGTTGCAGTTGTTGTGAAGACGCGAGTAACGGGCTGTATAGGCATCGGAGCACACACAGGCGCGAATGCCATTCACCTTATTGCAGGCAAGGCTGATGCCAAGTCCGGTTCCGCATACCGCAATTCCAAAATCAGCATTTCCGCTTGCTACCATATTGGCAACCATCTCACCAACAACAGGATAATCAATTGACTTCTCTTCATCCGTACCGACATTGACTACCTCATAGCCTTTTCCTTCGATATACGGAATCAGTTCTTTCTTCATCTGCACTGCACTGTGATCATTTCCAAATACAATTTTTTTCATATCAGCCTGCTTTCTGTTCAGCACTGCGCCTTCTCACTACCAGAATCAGTCCGGCAATGCACAGGAATATCGCAATGAACTGTGAGGTAGAGAGACCCATGATAAATCCTCTGGATTCATCTCCACGGAAGAATTCAAGAATAAATCGACCGATGCTGTACAGCACCAGATACAGACCCGCTGTCATCGAACGTGTTTCTTTGTTGCAGTAAACGCGATACAGGATGTAAAACAGCAGGAAGTCTCCAAAGGAAGACATCAGCTGCGTTGGAATCAGCTTTACGCCGGCAGGAGCAAGTGATCCGGATGGAAATACGATTCCCAGTCCGGTTGTTTCCTTTCCATAGCAGCATCCCGCAAAGAAACAACCGATTCTGCCAAACCCCTGTGCCAGAGCAACAGCTGGAAACATCAGATTTGCATAATCCCAGAAGTTCAGCTTCCGGAATTTGCACCAGAGCCAGCCGCCCACGATGCCGCCAAGGATACCGCCATAGACAACCCAGCCGTCTGCACCAAGATACGCCATCGGGTTTTTCAGAAAACCATTCCAGTTTGTCAGGATGAAGACAATCTTACTGCCAAGAAAACCGGACAGCAGGCAGACAAAAATCAGATTATCCACTTCATTAGCGTCAAGGCCATACTTCTTCGCCATGCGCTCCCCATAAAAGAATGCCATGAGAATGCCGATCGCAATCATCACTCCATAGCCATGGATCGTAAAAGACCCAATTGAAAACCAATCATTAAACATAAAAATCTCCTCGAGTCATTTCTGTACCCAGAAACGCTCTATTATTCACCCTGCTTTTCTTCCGATGCAGCTGCCTCCGCCTGAGGTTCAGCCGGCTGTTCCTCCTGTGGTGAAGCAGGTTCCGCAAGAACCGGAGCTTCCGGTTTTTCCATAGCAGGTTTCGGTGAAGCAAGTTCTTCACGAATTGCCTCCATGCCTGTTGCGGTTGTATTCCAGTCTACATAAGCAGCAGTGCTTCCCTCTTCCTCGGGTGTCGGTTCCTCTTCCCGCGGTTCTTTCGGCTTCTGCGGCTTTTCCTGCGCATCCAGGAATTTC
Source organism: Solobacterium sp. (assembly GCA_017514525.1). Classification (GTDB taxonomy): domain Bacteria; phylum Bacillota_I; class Bacilli_A; order Erysipelotrichales; family Erysipelotrichaceae; genus Bulleidia. The sequence continues at coordinate 3,939 of JAFWJY010000122.1, forward strand.
TTGATCTTTCCGGACAGATACAGTGTTGTATACATATCAGTCAATCCGCTGTAAAGCAATGCGCCTCCGGCAACCTGCAGAAGCAGTTCCGGATCTTTAAATGTTCCAAACAGAACGACCAGCCCGGCAATGACTGAAATTGCCGCCAGCAACAGAAACTGCCATCCATTCGGGTAGCCGATGCGAGCCGCATCAACACCATCCTGCAGCTTGGAAAAGCCACTCGAAATTATGGCAATCGCAAGCAGAAACGGAATCAGTTCACGGAACACGTCCTTATGATAGATGACCATGATGCCAAGCAGGATCTTGATAATACCTGACGCAAAGTCATTCCGATACAGAGATTCTTTGATATCAATCATGAAATACATGACGATATTGATAATTCCATAAATAATCAGTGCAATACCGAACAGATCGCAGAACATCGCTCCGATCTTCCCCGGATATAACAGCAACATGATTCCCGCTGCCACATAAAGTAACGCATACGCAAGTGAAGTCCATTTCATTCTGCTGAGCATGAATCGTTCCTCCCCCAGACCCGTTTCTGTCGAGTCAAAAGCTCTCACTCATGATAGCACACTCTTACATGACAAAGGCGGTTCATACCGCCTTCTACTGTAATTCCACCCCGATTCGAATCGAGTCATCGTACTCGTTGATCTTGGCTTTATATTTCTCGTACAGACCTTCCGGATCCGCCACATGCGCCGTATCTAACTCCTTCATCGGAATAACCTTGAAGTTATGATACCCGACATCGTAATAGGTATAGATCAGATCCGCCCTTGGATCTTTCACTGTAACCGTCGTTGTGTCTCCATCCACAACTTTTTCAATGGTAACGCCGCCAACCATGCCGACAAGATTCGGTTCCTCAATCTGTGCGGATACCATATTGCCCATCGCATAGTAACAGATGGTTTTACCGTCATTGACCCATTCAATCGGCTGAATGACATGCGGGTGGTTGCCGACAATGATATCTGCGCCGCATTCTGATAAACGCTGCGCCAGCTCCCGCTGCTCATCATTAGCTTCCATCGAATACTCGGTACCCCAGTGCATCGCTACGATCACGACATCTGAGATTTCATTTGCCCTGCGTACCTGATCCAGCAGTTCATCCACATGATCCGTATACACATTCACAATGTATTCGTAGCCTTCCGGCGGCACCAGACCATTACAGCCATACGTCCAGGACAGGAAGGTATAGGTAATGCCGTTGATTTCGTATACATTCAGGGCATCATGTGCTTCCTGGGAATCATAGGTGCCTGCCATGTGAACACCATGTTCTTCCTCCTGACGGCGCCAGTATTCACAGGAGCGATTGATTCCGGTCAGTCCCTGATCGAGCGAATGGTTATTGGCCGTTGAGACAAGACCAAATCCCATGTTAACCATGGCATCGCCTACTTCCTGCGGGCTGTTGAACGTCGGATAACCGTGCAGGCCGAGCTCTGTACCACCCAGTATCGTCTCCTGATTGTAATACTTCAGATCATAGCCTTCCGAAAGGCGTCCGACATTTTCCACAATCCCGGAAAAATCATAGGTGCCATTGCCCTGATCTGCATCCATCCATACCGTTCCATGAATCAGTGCATCTCCTGTAAAGAAGAACTCTGCAGTATGAACTTCTGGCTCCTGTTCTTCCACAACCGGCTGCTCTTCAACAACTGCAGTCTCCGGTTCTGTTATTTCATCCGGCTTTGGCGTCTTCGGTTTTGACAGAATGAGCGCAGCGGCGATCAGCACCAATCCTCCCGCCAGCACAAACCATACCCAGCGTTTCAGTTTTCGTTTGCTTTTTCCAGCCATCTTCTGTGCCCTCCTGTCTGCTCGATTCACTTATTTTTTGATTCCAAACGCAATCGCATGTCCCTTTTGAAGTTTATGTTCCCTGCAGTACGCTTCAATATCCTGATAGTTATTAACAATAACATAATCGATGGAACGCCAGTTGTGCTCCAGCCCATGGGCGTACAGAAAATCCTCAACGCCTGTTTCGGCCGCAACTTCCGGGACAAGGGTTACTCTCGGGCTGTTTTCATCAAGCCAGTTCCATCCCAGCAGGATGCCCTTTTCTTCCGGCATCGCTTCTGCATACATGACTGACATCCAATCAGGCCCGATACCTCTACCATTATAGTAATAGGTGTTTCCAATAAACAGTTCATCGTTTACATTCCGATACAGAACAACAATATTCTGAAAAATATCAAGTTTTTCATCAAACTTCATGACAGTCGTCATACACACTGCCTCCTTTCGCGGAACAGCTTAGCACAAAACAAATCGGATGTTTTGTATGTATCCCCTTACACTGAAAACAATATTCTGAAAATAGTTCATTTTTGGTCGTTTTTCCGTGAGCCCTTACATTTTCATACTTAAAAAAAATGAATAATCCTCAGAGATTATCCATTTTTCGCTGCCTGATTTTTTCGGATTGCGCTCAGGTTGATATTTCTTGATACATAGACCAGACGGAACTGGTTTTCTGGAATCATCCGGTAGAATTCTTTCATAATGCGGTCAATGACAAGCTGCACATTCTCATCCGGAAGGTTGGTAAACAGCACGATGCGCTGTGTGCTGGAAAAACGCGCTGTGACATCCACTTTGCGGACGGTGTTGTTAATCGCAGATTCCAGGTACTTCATTACCATTGTCCGATCAGAAATCGGCATATCTGCGTTTTCACTGAACAGGATTGTAAACAGTACAAGCTGGACCGTCTGTGCATTGCGGATGCCGAGATTTCGAATCAGCTCATAAACTCTTCCAAACTCCCGGTATTCAAGATCAAATGCGCCGTTATAACTGTACTGTTCTTCAATCAGGGAAGACAGGCTGTCGAGATCTTTCTGAGATGCCAGTTTCTCCTCATCTCCAACCTCAGAATAAATAACGTACCGATTCTTTCCTTCTTTTTTGGCATGCGACAACGCCTTTTCACTGCACGCCAGCAACCTTGCGAATCTGCGCGCATGCAGGGCAGACAGTGCGATACCCATGGAAATGGTAAGGCCTTTCAGCGAATCAGACCGGCTGAACCGCTCATTCAGGGCGCTGCGTATTTCCTGGGCAAAGGACTCCGCTCCCTTTCGATCTACTACATCAGAGCGATAAATCAGGAAGGAATCTCCTTCATAGCGGCAGACTTCCGAGTTCTCAAATCCCATTAAGGTCTCAGCGACCATGCGCAGGCATGCGTCACCTGCCAGAAATCCGTACTCATGATTCATGCGGGAGAAGTTGTCGATGTCCATCAAAACCAGACAGCCATCTCCACTCATCAGTTTCCGGGCGACTTCTGTTTCAAACTTCTGAATCGTCTTTTCTTCTCCAAGCACATCCAGAATGTCCTTCTCTTCGGTATTGATCATGTATTCCCGGATACGGTTGGACACTTCTTCCAGTTCTTTCTTCACTTCCGGCGTATCGTGAATCCTCCGGTCAATGCCATCGTATTTCGGCTGATGTTCCCCATTATCCGCATCTATGGAAAGCAGGGTTTCGCGCTGATCCACTTCATCCAGCGCTTCTTCATCCATCAATTCCAGCATTGCCTGTGCCACTGCCGGGTCAAACTGAGACCCTTGGCAGCGTTCCAGCTCAGAACGGATATATTCTCTTGTAAAATGGCGGCGATACACACGGTTGCTGTTCATCGCGTCAAAGCTGTCAGCTACGCAGATGATCCTTGCGATTTCAGGAATATCCTCTCCGGCCAACCCCTCCGGGTATCCTCTTCCGTCAAACCGTTCATGGTGATAACGGGCACCGACTTCAAGATTCGGGAAGGATTTGACATCCTTCAGGATCTTTCCGCCAATGGATGGATGCTGTTTGATCATTTTGAATTCTTCATCTGTCAGTTTTCCCGGTTTATTCAGAATCGAATCCGGAACCCCGATCTTGCCGATATCATGGAGTAAGGCAATGTTATATATTTCATCCGCCTCTTCATCGCTCTTGCCAAGCTTCTTTGCCAGCATTCTCGAATACTGCGCTACCCGATTGGAGTGGCCCTCTGTATACTCATCCTTCGCATCAATCGTATTGGCAATTGTTGTAATTGTCTGAACCGCCATCTCTGAAATCTGCCTGGATTTCTCCTGCAGCTCTTCATTGTAGACATCGCTGGTGCGCTTGATATTGTCATAGAGGTCTGCCGCAAGATACGAAAAGAAAAATACCAGACTCAGGAGCCCAATCTGAATCTCTGCATCCCTGCAGTTGGCAAAAGTAATACGCCCCTGTATGACCTCTGCCGCAATCACAATGAGATTGAGTAACAGACTGATGGATCCCATCCGTAGTATCAGCTGCTTATCGTGATACAGAATCAGCAGTGACAGCATTGGAAAGATATAAGTAAATACCATCATCGTTTTGCCTGTGAACAGCACAAACAGATACATGATCAGATAGCCGAACACAACATAATTCTTCAGCTGACTGGAATCCTGATTCTGTTTGTAGTAAGCCCAGGAAATGAGATATGGCGCAATTGTAAGAAACAGGAAGATCAGAAAATACGGGACTGACATCGTTCCTTTCAGCACCTCTAAAAAATATGCGATGAATAAAATCGCAATGATTGCACTCCAGCCATTCAGCAGCTTTCGATTGATTTCGCGGTTCTGATTCATGAAAGAATTATAGCAGGTTTACATCAGCATCTTTCCAGTTTCTGTACGTGCGGAGTACACGAACAAAAACACAGCGCTGAGTCTGTGTTTTGCCGGAAATAAGTCTGACTTTCGTAACGGCTCGGTCACGCATCTATCGAGTAAAACCTTACAGACTTACACGCATTTGCTCCAAGAAAGTGACAATGATTTGCTGGATAAAATCAACAAAATACGAAAATAAACATGGAATTTGGTGCCATTTTGGTGCCAGGCCAAAAGAAAACCGCATTGTTATGCGGTTTTTTGTCATATAGTCGGGAATACGGGATTCGAACCCATGACCTCTTCGTCCCGAACGAAGCGCGCTACCAAACTGCGCTAATTCCCGGTCGCCTTTCAGCGTTACTTATAGTAGCACAACCACAGAATAATTCAAGCAAATTTGTTGATTTGAAATTCCAACAAAGGAGAGGCTTTCGCCCCTCCTCATTAAGACATGATGTATTCGATCTCAGTTTCTTCCGTTAATAACGTCTCTGGAATGTAATTATCCGTCAATTCCGTTCCGTTTACGATCAGCTTCTGGAATCCACTCTCTGCGTGATTTGGATTCTTTACGGTTATATGCAAATGAGAACCTCTGAATTCCTTCTTCATTTCGAAGCCGTCCCAATCTGATGGGATTGCCGGCGCAAGTCTTAATCCCTTAAGATCCGGACGCAATCCAAGAATACCTTCTACACAGCCTACCATTACCGTAGAAGCGGTTCCTGTCAGCCAGTGTACATGCGATCTTCCAAAGTGAGGGGAATCCTTGCCTTCTGTGAACTGCCCATAACAATACGGTTCCAGATGGCGAATCTCTGCTTTGTCATTCTGGGCAGACGGCGCATTTTCCAGGAAGTATTCAAAAGCACGGTTCCCATGTCCGCGTAACGCTTCGGCAAGAATGATCCATCCCTGGGGCTGTGAGAAAATACCGCTGTTTTCTTTTGTGCCAGGGTTATAGATAACCGCCAATGCACCATCAAACGCATGGGCATGGTAGGGCGGCGTCATCAGCATGACACCGTAATCGGTATTCAGCAGTTTATGTACATTCTCCAGTGCAATGTCTGCTTCCTCGTCTGTTGCCAGTGTACTGATGACTGCCCAGCTCTGCGGGTTCAGCCACATATTGGCTTCCGGATCATTCCGTTCGCCAATGACCTCACCATCTTCCTTGAACCCTCGGATAAACCTATCTTCATTCCAGCACAGCTTGCGGAAGGAGGCACCTGTTTCTTTAATCTTCTGATCCAGGAAGGCTATCGCCTCTGCATCCTGCTTCAGCTCGGCAAAGCGGCGCTGAATGACAAGGGCATAATAGAACTGCATTGCCACAAAAGAAGACTCTCCTTCCTTTCCAAGCCGCAGGCAGTCATTCCAGTCAGCGTATAATCCTGCAGGCATGCCATGCGGGCCTAAACGATCCAGAGAAAACTGGATAGCGCGCCGCAGATGTTCATATACCGTTCCTTCGTCTTTATCCGCAAACGGAATCACTTCATCCAGGAAGGCTACATCACCGCTTTCCGCAACATACTTATAAACCGTTGGGAACAGCCATAATGCGTCATCCGCACGATAAGCCGGATGACCGGTTTCTCTGACATAGCTGTCGTCCTCCGGGGTGTCTTCATGGCCTGGATTATGCGTAAATTTTACAAGCGGCAGTCCTCCGCCATGATGCACCTGCGCTGACAACATGAATTTCAGGCGATCTTTGGCAAGCGATGGATTGAGATGAATGATTCCCTGAATATCCTGTACCGTATCACGATACCCATATCCGTTACGCAATCCGCAGTATACAAAAGACGCTGCGCGTGACCAGATCACTGTCATATAACAGTTATAGGCATTCCAGATGTTGATCATCGTATTGAATTCTTCGGATGGCGTCTTTACCTGCAGTGCCGCAAAGCGGGAGGTCCAGAGAGCCTTCAGTTCTTTCAGCTGCGCATCCACTGTCTGCTGGGGATTGGCATATTCCGCCAGGATTGCGTCTGCTTCAGCGGCATCCTTGCGTCCCACAACAAACGCAATTGCCCTGGATTCTTTTGGTTGCAGCTCCAGAACTGCGGAAAGTGCTCCGCATCCGTATTCATTGTAGTTTGGAACATTGCCAAGATCACCGCGCTCAACACCAATCGGATTTCCATATTTCCGATAACTGCCCAGGAACGCTTCCTTATCTCCGCACCAGGAAGATACCGGCGCGCCTGCCAGTCCGATAAACCGTTCTTCAATGGAATCACCTGTTCCGGCACGTTCTGTATCCATCAGGTTCGGGTGCACCTGATGCATGACCTTGTTTGCGGAGAAAACAGTGCGTGTTATAAAACGGCTGTACTGCAGATTGACAAGATCCTGCTCGTACTCGCTGTTATTGGTGAATTCCGCATATGCAGTAGCAGTAAGGGAACGTGGCCTGTCTTCCGTATTGGTCACATTCAGATACCAGACTTCATATGCCGCACCTGCCGGCACATAGTAAACTGCCTCCGAATGAATACCCGCATAGTCTGTAATCATCCGGGTATAGCCCTGCCCATGCCGTACTTCTGTCCGGTATTCCTTCAGATCTTTTCCAACCGGCTGCCAGGATTGGGACCAGTAATCATGGGATTCATTATCCCGCAGGTACAGATACCTGCCCGGTTCATCAAAGGAATTGAAATTATAACGAAGGATTCTTCCTTTAGCACCAGACCTTACAAAGCTGTATCCGCCGGCATTGCCGGAAATCAGCGCTCCGTATTCCGGAGACCCAAGGTAATTTGCCCAGGGAGCTGGTGTTGCAGGATTTGTAATTACATATTCCCGTTCTTTATCATCAAAATATCCGTATTTCATATATCCCTCCGATTGTGATATCCGCTTTCATTGTAATATTTCTGTCACCATTCTGTTTGGGAATTTGGAAGAACCAGCGTACGCAGATCTGAAAACGCAATCGCTTCTCCTTCTTCCGTGATCAGCCGCTGATGAAGTTCATCGATTTTTCGGATTCTTGCCCGTATTTCCCGATAACATCCACCTGCTTTATCCGGATCCGGCTCAAATCGCTCCAGAACAACTTCCGGCATCGTCTGAATCGTCCGCCGCACTTCCTGAAGCCCGGCTTCCAGCGCTTCCATCTCTTCACTGGACAGTTCCACCCGCTGCTCCGTATAACGGCCTTCGACTGCTATTTCCGTTTCAAAGCCGGTGAGCGCCGCAAACGGCAGAAACTGTGCAGCGCGGTTGTGAGATGGATTCTGTTTTCTGCCTGTATGATCCGGTCGTTTCGCATACAGAATATCGCCGTATCGCTTTGCCACTGCTTCTTTGGCGTTCTGAAGCTCTTCGGAGCTGATGCCATATACATTGTGCCAGGCATTTTTCGGTTTCTCACTCATGCCTTATGGCCTCCAATCTGCTTGTTTCGTTCTCTGGCCGTAGCACCTTTTTCGTAGTTCATGCCTTTCAGTACTGCATTCTTTCCAAACTTTTCCTGCAGCGTCAGTACAGCCTCCCGCACTTTCCGCTCCTGCCGGAGATCCTCCTCCCGCTTATTCATCGCTTCCACCTGGCGGTCCAGATCACTGAACAGGTCCAGCTGTTCCACATGTTCAGGATGATACTCCGATTCTTTTCGCAGTCCGCCTGCCCCGATATTCACTCTGCGGATCAGCAGGTTTTTATCGGTAATCGACTCATAGAGATTCACCATCGCTTTGCCTATTTCATGAGCAGAATTGGTCGGCACCTTCATCTGCACAGATCCTGTTGCGGAACGGGGCACCGTGCGGCCATACCAGTCCTTGGCAACTTCGCCTTCAAAAGAATTCTTAAGAAACGGATCATTCAGATTCGCAATATCGTAACCGATATATAACATGATGCTGTCGGAAATCATTCCCTTCTTCAAGAGATCATTCGCAAGCGCTTCTGACATTTCCTTGATGATCACTCTGCCTTTGTTATGCGGGTAGCCCTCAGGAAGAACCTGGCCGATACTGATGCTTTTATGATCCGGGGTGTAGTTCTTGATATCCCGAATCGTTGTTCTTTCTTCGCCAAAGGCATGATCGATCAGGTATTCCGCGTTCACCCCAAACAGATCATAGAACAGCCCTTCATTTTCAAGTGCTTTGCGGGCGATGTCTCCCATCGTATACATACCGGCCTCGTTCAGTCTGCGGGCAATCCCTTTGCCGATGCGCCAGAAATCGGTGAGCGGTTCATGCGCCCACAGCAGCTGCCGGTAGGACAGTTCATCCAGCTCGGCGATCCGCACACCATGCCGGTCTGCGGGAATATGCTTGGCAACAATATCCATCGCAACCTTCGCGAGATACATATTTGTCCCGATTCCGGCAGTTGCGGTTATACCTGTATCCTCCAGCACTTCATGAATCATCTTTTCACACAGCTCATATGCGCTCATGCCGTAGTACTTCAGATAGTCTGTCATATCGATGAATACTTCATCGATGGAATAGACATAAATGTCCTCCGGGGCTATATACCGCAGGTATATTCCATAGATTTTCCGGCTGACTGCCATATATTCCGCCATCCGCGGTACGGCTGTCAGGAAATCCACTTCCAGTCCCGGATCACGGTCCAGCTCATCTTTATTTATACTTTTCCCATGGCTGCGATAGCCGCATTGACGAAGCCGTTTCCGGTTTACTTCTTTTACAATCTGCTTCACTTCAAACAGGCGTGCCCTGCCCGGAACTCCGAACGATTTCAGTGCCGGTGAAACCGCAAGACAAATGGTCTTGTCTGTACGAGATTCATCTGCCACAACAAGATTCACGTTTAAAGGATCCAGATACTTTGCCTGGCACTCCACCGATGCATAAAACGACTTCAAATCAATTGCGGCATAGACGCGCTGTTTCTCTGTCATATATCTGAAATCCTACCACATTCTGTCAGGACCCGTTTTCCCTCTGCCTTTCAGCAGTTCGACATTTTTTCAAAAAAATGACCGGAAGTCATTGTGAAGGCCTTACCTTCATAACTATGCAATGATACAATCCCTTTTGTATGGAAAATTATAGTGAAGTAAGAGAACATCTTGATTATCCGAAACTGACGATGTTTCAGATGGTGGAGCGCATGGCTGATGCGTATCCAAATTACCCTGCCTATGAGTTCTATGGCAGAAAGACTACCTACAAACAGTTTGTAAACCGTATTGAGCGGGCAGCTCGTGCCTTCCGCGCTTCTGGCATCCGTCGCGGCGATGCAGTTACCATCTGCATGCCGAACACGCCGCAGGCGCTTGACTGCTTCTACGCCCTGAATCGTATCGGCGCAATCTGCAACATGGTTCACCCGCTGAGTGCACAGAAGGAAATTACCTTCTATCTGGACTTCTCGGAAAGCCGCATGATCCTGACAATGGACATGTTCTACGAAAAAGTAGACGCGGCTGTTCAGGAAGCTGAAAACCCGGTAACCATTCTGACCGCAAGAATGCAGGATGAATTGCCGCTGTTCAAATCCATCGGTTTTGCCCTGACACAGGGTCGCAAGTCCCACAAGTATCCGAATACGGACAACGGTCTTCTCTGGACCTCCTTCCTGACCAAAGGCACACCGAACGTGAAGCTTCCGAAACCGGTCTATGATCCAAAAGCGACCGCCGCAATACTTTACAGCGGCGGAACCAGCGGAACGCCGAAAGGCATCTGTCTTTCCGACCAGAACTTCAATGCCACTGCACTTCAGGCTACTGAAGCGATTCAGCAGCCGTTAGGCCCTGGCGATACCATGTTGTCATGCATGCCGGTCTTCCACGGGTTCGGGCTTGGCATTAACATTCACACCGTTCTGATCAATGGTGCCTGCTGCATTCTCATGCCGACATTCAATGGCAAAAGCTATGCGGACATGTTAATTAAGAAAAAGCCGAACTTCATTGCCGGCGTTCCAACCATTTTTGAGGCTTTGCTTCACATTGAAGAACTGAAGGATGCCGATCTTTCCTGCCTGAAGGGAATGTTCTGCGGCGGTGATGCGCTGAGTGTTGAACTCAAAAAGAAAGTAGACGCATTCCTGCATGAACACAAGGCAACCATTCAGGTACGTGAGGGATATGGTCTGACCGAATGTGTTACCGCAAGCTGTCTGACACCGCGTGATACCTATCGTGAAAATTCCATTGGCCTTCCATTCCCGGATACGAAATACTGTATCGTGCGGACTGGTACAGATGAAGAACTTCCGCCGATGGAAGAAGGTGAAATCATTCTGAAAGGTCCTTCCGTCATGATCAAGTATCTGAAGAACCCGGAAGAAACTGCTCAGACGCTCCGGAAAATGCCGGATGGAGATACCTGGCTGTTTACCGGTGACCTTGGCTACATGGATGCGGATGGATATGTATACTTCAAGCAGCGCATCAAGCGTATGATTATCACTAACGGATACAACGTTTATCCGGGGCAGATTGAAAATATCATCGACTCTGTTGATGAAGTCGCCTACAGCTGTGTCATTGGCGTCAAGGATCCGCGACGCATGCAGAAAGTAAAAGCCTATGTCGTATTAAAGCCAGGTTTTACTGGTGATGATGCGATGAAGGAAAAAATTCTCAATACGCTTCATATGCATGTTTCAAAATATGCGATACCGCGTGAGATTGAATTCCGCAATGATCTGCCGAAGACACTGGTAGGAAAAGTTGCCTACCGAAAACTGGAGGAAGAAGCCAACGCACAGGTTGGAGAATAATGGAGATAAAACATGAGTGAGAAGCGGAAGCGCAGATGGGGCGATCGGAGGGATGGCTTCAAAATAAAAGCACCTGGACTACAGACAGTTATGACAGCGCTGATGCCAAACCGTACGGACCGTGAATGCTATCTGAATGAAACGATTGATGTCACGGACCTGCTGAAGTACCTCGATGACATTAACGCCACCCACCCGGACTATAAGATCACGCTGTTTCACTGCTTTGTAATGGCTCTTACAAAAATGTTCCGTGAGCGGCCTTACATGAATCGCTTTATTCAGGGAGGTTCGATCTATGAACGATATGAAATCTCCTGTGCCTTTGTCGCAAAACGTCGGTTTGCCGATCAGGCAGAAGAAGCGCTGATGTTCATGGTTCCAAAAGAAACGGACACACTGGACGACATCGCGAAAAAGATCATCGGTGATGTCAGGGAAACCAGAAAAAGCGAACATGCGACCGGTGGCGTCGATGAGCTGCTGGATAAGTTTGCGGCAATGCCGAAACTGCTGATGATGTTTCTGGTATGGATCATCCGCTGTATGGATTTCTGGGGCGTCAATCCAAAATTCATTACGGATGGTGACCCGAACTACGCCAGCATCTTCCTGAGCAATCTTGGCAGTATCAAATGCCCTGCGGTCTATCACCACCTCAACAACTACGGAACCAATTCCTGCATGATTACGATCGGTACGATTCATAAGGAAGAGCTGATCATGCCGGATAACACCAAGGCAATCCGTGATGTTGTACAGATCGGTGCTACGATCGATGAAAGCATCGCTGACGGATTCTACTTTGCCCGCAGTCTGAAGCTGGTCAAACATCTGTTTGCCCATCCGGAGCTGCTGGGACTCCCACTGGAAACACCTAGCAATTTTGAATACTGAGCTGAACCATTGCGTTCAGCTTTTTTATCAGCGAGACTGACGCTTTATCGCATTCCCGTTTTGAACAGGAATGGCCTTATGAAATAAAAAACGAGGAGGAATGCTTCCTCCCCGCAGCGTTTGCTTAATAGTTTTCTGCGTTTACTTCAAAGTAGGACTGTGGATGGTCGCATACCGGGCAGATATCCGGAGCCTTTGTGCCTACAACGATATGTCCGCAGTTTCTGCACTCCCAGACTTTTACTTCGCTCTTTGCGAATACTTCCTGCATCTCTACATTCTTCAGCAGTGCACGATAACGCTCTTCATGGTGCTTCTCGATTGCGCCGACTGCACGGAACTTCTTTGCGAGCTCCGGGAAGCCCTCTGCTTCAGCAGTCTTCGCAAACTCCTCGTACATATCAGTCCACTCATAGTTTTCACCATCCGCTGCAGCCGCAAGGTTGTCAGCTGTGGATCCGATTCCGTTGAGTTCCTTGAACCAGAGCTTTGCATGTTCTTTTTCATTGTCAGCGGTCTTCAGGAACAGTGCCGCAATCTGTTCAAAGCCTTCCTTTTTTGCCTTGGATGCGAAATACGTGTATTTGTTTCTTGCCTGGGATTCCCCCGCAAACGCAGCCTCAAGATTCTTTTCGGTCTGTGTTCCTGCGTACGGGTTTTTGCGCTCCGCTTTTACTTCTTCCAGCTTATCGCCAGTTGCCTTGCACAGCGGGCATACTGCGCTTTCAAGGCTTTCTGCTTCGAATACTTCTCCACAGACTTTACATTTGATTGTTGCCATTTTTCTCCTCCTTCATAACAACGTTTCAGTGTTTACTTCTGATTGGTTTGTTTCCTGCATGCAGGACAGATGTATCGAATCTGCAGATCATAGGAGAGTATTGAATCCCTGATCTGCGACTGCAGCTGTTCCGTAAAGTCATCCAGAATGATGTCGGTGAGATCACCGCACTTTGAGCAGACCAGATGATCATGGCGTGTTGCCCTGTCATACCGATCCGGATGGCCTTCTACGGTTACTTTCCGAATTTTACCTTCCGCATGAAGATGATTGAGATTGTTGTAGATGGTTGCCAGTACAACACCCGGATACTGCTCCTTCATCCGCAGAAATATTTCTTCAGCCGTCAGATGTTCATGTGATGTATTGATTAGTTCCAGTATCTCGTTTGCGTATCTCATGGTGGTCACTCAGAAATTAGAATCATTCTAATTTTAAATAATTAAACTACAGGTGTCAACATTTTCGGATGTGGTTTTATTTAAAGTTCTGCGATGCGTGTTGTACAACCCAACCAACTGCAGAACGCAAGACAAGAAAAAGAGCCCTTGGGCTCTCGTTTCTGTCAGTTATTACGGTAGTGATAGTAAAACATTTCCCGCGTTGTTGACTCTACTCCCTGCGAATAAATATGTCTCCATCCTTCATGCGGGAAGAGTACCTCATTCGCATAATTAATCGCACTTTGCGGACTGACTATCGCAAGTTCATTCATTTTCATTACCGCTTCCTGATATGTCACACCATTGATCGCATAGTTCTCCGGCATGGACCAGTCAGCCTGCGTAGTCTGTGGCCGCCGCGGTTTTCCTATTACTCCGCCGGAAATAAGATCCAGCTCATCATCACTGATGATATTTTTCTTAGTATTTTCCATTTGAATATCCTCCGCTTTTCATTCATTTAATTATACGAAGCATTTTCCCATTTTCCATGTACGTTCTCAATCCATCCGTTAAGACTCAATTAAAACCCTGCACCAACTGGTACAGGGCTGTTTTTGATTCTTAAGCTTTTGTGTTGACGTAACGAATGATGTTGGATGCGTTGGCATAGGTATGCGCATGTCCATGATTCAGCATAACTAGCGTCGGTGCCTGCATGATGCCATACTGCTTTACAAGATCCGCATGTTCTTCCGCATCAATGACCTGATACTGGAATCCGGTTCTGTTCAGCATGTTTTTTACCATGGAACAGTTCGGGCAGGTCTTTGTTGTAAAGAGCAGCGCCGTTGCGTTGGAATCATCTTCCGGCTCTGCAGCAATGACCGTCTCCGGTTCCTCAATCGGAGTGACTGCTGCTGCACGCGGGGAGGAATTCATAACCTTATAGGTATTGCGATCCTTGAACTCCTGCGCCTTGCCGGCATTCCAGTTCTTGACCGGGCGATAGTAGCCGGTAATACGGGAGTATACTTCTGTCTCTGCACCGCACTTCGGACATTTCCAGACTTCACCGGAAATATAACCGTCATTCTTACAGATGGAATAGGTCGGGCTCATGGTGTAATACGGCAGGCGGTAGTTCTCCGCAATCTTACGTACCAGTGTTGCCGCAGATCTCCAGTCGGACAGACGTTCACCCAGGAACGCATGGAATACAGTACCGGATGTATACAGTGTCTGCAGTTCATCCTGAATATCGAGAGCTGTGAAGATATCATCCGTGAAGCCGACCGGCAGGTGGCTCGAATTGGTGTAATACGGAGTGCCCTGCATGTTGGCGGTGATGATGTCCGGATAACGCTCGGTATCGTGTTTTGCCAGACGATAGCTTGTGCTTTCTGCAGGAGTCGCCTCAAGGTTGTACAGATCGCCATACAGCTCCTGATAATCGGAGAGACGGCTGCGCATATGATTCAGTACTTCCTTGGCAAATTCCTGCGCTTCCGGATGCGTGAGATCTTTTCTAAGCCATGCGGCATTGAGACCTGCTTCGTTCATACCGACAAGACCAATTGTTGAGAAATGGTTATTGAAGGTTCCAAGGTAGCGCTTGGTATACGGATACAGACCCGAATCCAGCAGCTTGGTAATAACTTCACGCTTTACCTTGAGGGAACGTGCGGATACATCCATGATGTGATCCAAGTTCGCATAGAACTCTTCCTTGGTCTTTGCCAGGTATGCAATACGCGGCAGATTGATTGTCACAACGCCGACAGAACCGGTGCTTTCGCCGCTTCCGAAGAAGCCGCCGCTCTTTTTGCGCAGCTCACGCAGATCAAGACGAAGTCTGCAGCACATGGAACGAACATCGCTCGGTTCCATATCAGAGTTGACATAGTTGGAGAAATACGGAGTGCCATACTTCGCTGTCATCTCAAACAGCAGTTTGTTATTTTCCGTTTCGCTCCAGTCAAAATCACGGGTAATGGAATAGGTCGGAATCGGATACTGGAAGCCGCGGCCATTTGCGTCGCCTTCGATCATGGTCTCAATAAATGCTTTATTGATCATGTCCATTTCCGGCTTGCAGTCTTTGTATTTGAAATTCATTTCCTTGCCGCCGACAATTGCCGGAAGCTCCGCCAGATCATTCGGAACGGTCCAGTCCAGCGTGATGTTGGTAAACGGCGCCTGTGTTCCCCACCGGCTCGGTGTATTAACACCATAGATGAAGGACTGAATATCCTGCTTCACCTGTGAATAGGACAGGTTGTCTGCTTTTACAAACGGCGCAAGGTATGTATCAAAGCTGGAGAACGCCTGGGCACCAGCCCACTCATTCTGCATGATGCCAAGGAAGTTGACCATCTGGTTGCACAAAGTGGACAGATGCTTTGCCGGCGCCGATGTGATCTTACCCGGAATACCGCCAAGGCCTTCCATGATCAGCTGCTTGAGGGACCATCCTGCACAGTATCCTGTCAACATGGACAGATCATGAATATGGATATCCGCATTGCGGTGAAGGGCTGCGATTTCGTCATCGTAAACCTCGGACAGCCAGTAGTTTGCTGTAATCGCACCCGAGTTGGAAAGAATCAGACCGCCTACGGAATAGGTAACTGTCGAGTTTTCCTTTACGCGCCAGTCCAACGCCTTCAGATAACTGTCGACCAGTTTCTTATAGTCAAGCGTGGTAGCTGTAATGTTACGAACATTCTCGCGCTGTTTACGATACAGAATATAGGCTTTTGCGACATCCGCATAACCAGCATTGGACAGGACTTTTTCAACACTGACCTGAACTTCTTCAACCCCGATCAGATCATCTTTGATTTTCGGTTCGAAATCACTGGTAACCTGCAGTGCGATCATATCCAGAATGCTGTCGGCATACTGTCTGCCGCACGCATCAAATGCTTTGCGGATTGCTTCACTGATCTTCTTTACATCAAACTCTGATACTTTACCGTCTCTTTTAACTACCCTGAACATTTTTTCACCCTTCCTTCACTCCCCGCAGTTCAACGGTCGGAACATATTCCGATGCCGCTTCACGAAGTTCTTCCATTTCATCCTTTGTATAAGCGCTCCAGCCTGGCGCAATTACATTTCCGCTGTCTGTATACTGCTGCAGATAATAATGACTGGTTCCGCGAATCCACCTGGCGATTTCAACGATATCGTCCTTGGTGTGGAGTTCCCGGACCACAGTTGTGCGGAATTCATGCTCGATATCGCTGGTCATCAGGAACTTGACAGACTCCTGTATTCGTTCCATTCGGAATACATCCTGATTCAGACCAACTGTATCCGCATACTTCTCCGGTGTGTTTTTGATATCCATTGCCACATAATCCACCATTCCGGTCGAACAGATTTCTTCCAGCCGGTCTGGAAAGTAACCGTTCGTATCCAGTTTGACCAGATACCCAATCTTTTTGATCGCGGCAATGAAGCTCTGCAGATCATCCTGCATCAGCGGTTCCCCTCCCGTGATGCAGACGCCATCGAGAATCTTTTTTCGTTTCTCGAGATAGGCCAGCACATCATCCGGATCCAGGAATTCATACCGGTCCGGAACGAAGACAAGATCGCGGTTATGACAATACGGGCATTTGAAGTTGCAGCCGCCGGTAAATATGGTTGCGGCAACTTTGCCCGGATAATCCAGCATCGTCATCTTCTGAAGCCCGCCGATCTTGATTCCGGAGAATAGAGGTTCCGGATTCAGATACATACGAGAGTTGGTCGTGACACGATCCAACAGGGTTTCAAACCGGTCAAAATCCGTATCCATTGCCAGTTTCAGACGACATTCATTACGCAGTTCATACAGCTCATTCATGATCTTCGCAGCACGTTCTGTGGTATATAACCGTTTTACCCGGCGGTCATTTTCATCGGTGCGTGCCTGCACATAATCCTGTTCAATCAGTTTCTGAACACTCTTGGTTGTGGTTCCCTTATCGACTTCACCGATACGGGAAACCTCATTCATTGTGATGCCTTCCTGCTCGTTAATTAAAAAAAGGAAAATCAACTGTCCGCTTCCGATATCATATTTCGCCATTGTCTTATCGAAATACTTCTGAATATTCCGATACAATGCTGAAATATCAATCAGAAAGCTGCTCTCAGCCATAGGTTTCCCCTTTCTCAACACATGGAACATGCTTGGTAACCCAACATAGTTGGATATCCAATTTTTACTTCCATTTATAGATTCTACCAGTGTTTTTTTGCAGGTCAACAGTTCTGCTCTATGAAAAAATGACGTGTTTTGGGAAATACTTCAAAATCTCATTTCTCCATTCGCAGATGGCTTAGAAATGACATGCGATAATGAATTTTTATTTCCCAGAACGCATCATTTCCCGGTTTCATTTGTGAAAAGAATACTTTTCGTGAAACATGTTTCACGGAGGAATCCGTTTGTTCTTCCTTAATTTATAGTTGTGATGAGTCCACGAAAAAGCGATTCCTACTGAGCAATCAGCGCCGAGGCGTTTCTTCCGGCTTGAAGGATTCAAAAATAAACAGATCATATTTATCCTTCATGTGCTGCAGTTCCTCATCGCTTTGGATCGTCCAGGCAACAGAAGGAACCTGAAACAGCTTGCGTGCCAGCCGCCTTGAAAGATTGGATTCGTGTTTGGAGTTATACGCAATAAAATCCGGTTTCGTCACACCGTTGAACAACAGATATTCATTGCATAAATAACGCAGATGACGATACTGTCTGGTTTTCGTAAACGCTTCACTCAGCTGACCGCGAATAATCTCCGGTCGATGTTTCTTATACCAGTACACTGCCATCGGATGGAAGCTCTCAACCACATACATCCCTTTGTAGGCAGAAAGCAGCTCATCTGTTTTTTTACAAAGTTTGTTTACATCCGTTTCATTATCTGTCTTCAGCTCTACAATCAGCGGCACCTGCCCGTTGACCAGTGCCAGAAATTCCGCGAGGGTTGGAATGGTCTCATTCGATTCCAGCAGATGAAAGGACTTTAATTGTTTCAATGTATAATCATGTATCTTGCCGGATACCGGATCATGATTGGAATCCCGTGCCACACGGTCCATCCAGGTATCATGAAATATTACCGGAATATCATCTTTGGACAGCTGTATATCCATCTCCATGCCATAACCGTGTTCGATCGCATTTTGAAACGCCTTCATGGAATTTTCCGGGGCATCTGAATCATTGTCATAAAGACCGCGATGCGCAAAGTAAAACGGCTGATATCGCTTCATCCACTCTCTTCGCCCGGAAGGTTTCACCGCAAAGAGATACGCGCCGGTCATCGCCGCCAGATTAATCAGAATCCCCATGAAAGCCTCCCTCCTGCCCCAAGAATCCAGTACAATTATTCTAGCACTGTACTTATCAGGAAGGAGACTGCGTCCATGTATAAACCTGCCGAAACACGTTACGATTCTATGATCTATCGACACAGCGGAGAAAGCGGACTGAAGCTGCCAGCCGTTTCACTTGGACTCTGGCATAATTTTGGATCAACCGGCGATTACTCCAATATGAAACGCATGCTGCACACCGCCTTTGATTTAGGCATTACGCATTTTGATCTCGCCAACAACTACGGGCCTGAAGCCGGAGATGCTGAGCGGAATTTTGGAAAGATTCTGAAAGAAGACTTCAGCAGCTATCGGGATGAACTGCTGATCAGCACAAAAGCCGGCTATGATATGTGGCCTGGCCCTTACGGCAACTGGGGAAGCCGCAAATACCTTCTGGCTTCACTGGATCAGAGTCTTGACCGCATGGGAATCGACTACGTGGATATCTTCTATCATCACCGCATGGATCCCGAAACACCGCTGGAAGAAACCATGGGCGCACTGGCACAGGCTGTTCAAAGCGGAAAAGCGCTCTATGTCGGCTTATCCCGCTATGATGTGCCAACAATGAAAAAAGCTGAAGCGATCCTCCGGGAACTCCATGTTCCATATGTCATTAATCAGGATCGCCTGAACATCTTTGATCAGTCCATTGTCGAAGAAGGGCGCACTGAACTGAGTAAAGAATTAAAAAAAGGTCTGATTATTTTCTCTCCGCTTGCGCAGGGATTGCTTTCAGACCGTTATGTCAACGGTATTCCTGAGAACAGCCGCATGCGTACCGATGGCCGTTATCTGAAAGAATCCGCACTTACGGAAGACCGTCTCCAGTCCATCCGAAAGCTGAATGAACTCGCCCAGCAGCGCGGTCAGTCGCTGGCACAGATGGCCCTTGCCTGGGTACTGCATCATGAAGCAGTAACTTCAGTACTGATCGGTGCTTCCAGACCTTCTCAGATTGAGGACAACGTTGCTGCTCTGAACCATCTGGAATTAAGCGATGCAGAATTGAAACTGATACAGGATTTAAAGTAATACCGGGCTCATCACCCGGTATTTTTCATATTTCATAATCAGCAATCTTAAAAGTCAGTTTCCGAATGCCTTTGCCAGACGCTCTGCCCATTCCGGTTCGCGGGTATCTGCTGTGACCGCAATCACCAGTTCCTCTTCAAAGGTTTCTGCCGGCCTCAGGTAATAGGAACCATCTTCGAAAGGCTGCAGTGCTTTCGCATCAGTCAGCACATCTGCTTCACCAGCCGGTACCAGAATCACATCCGCAGCACCTGCGACATCGGTCAGAACCGTATCCCGTATCGTTTCTGCAGCTTCCGCTTCGATCACGATCTGCAGATCCTCCGCAGAATGTTCACTGCTGAACGCATCTGCCTTTTCCTGCAGTTGGGTCAGTGTATGTTCCGGTCCCCATACCGTCAGCTGTATTGTTTTCGGTTCCGGTGCGGATTCTTCTTTTGCGGAAGAACAGCATCCCGCAAGCATCCATACTGCCAGTATGGCAATTCCCAATCGTTTTCTTATCACTTTTCTGTTACTTCCTGTTCTTTCTTAAGCGCCATCAGAAACTGTTCCAGTTTCGCTTCGGTTGCGGCATCCGGTTTGTCTTTCGGATCATTCAGGATCATTGTTGCGGAAAAAGAAGGGATTCCAAGCAGCACCCTTAGTTTTTCCAATGCTTTTTCTCCGCCGGCACCGCTTTGACATGCATAAGCCAGAATCTTTTTACCGGAAAGATTATTGCCCTGTTCACTCACAAAGGTACGGATTGGCGGCGCAATGGTGCCCGCCCATACCGGAAAGCCGATTACAACTGTGTCATACTTTGCGGCATCAAGATCATACTTCTTCAGCTTTGGCGTTTCAGCCATCACTGCGCTTTTGCCACCCCAGAAAAACTTCTGAAATCCTTTCTGTGGATATGCTTTCTCCGGGATCAATGAAATTACATCCGCATTGACTGCCTGTCGGATTGCTTCCGCAATATAACCGGTATTGCCGCTGTGTGAATAATAGACAACTAGTGTTCCCATAGCCATGCTCCAATTCTTTTTTCCTATTGTACCAAAAAGAAAAAGGCACAGGTTTTACACGCCTATGCCTTTCCATGACAATACTGAAATTACTTGTTGTCAGCAGTCACCGCTTTGGCAGCAGTACGACCGGAAACGAAGATTTCAACAATTGCGTTTCCACCGAGACGGTTACCGCCGTGGATGCCGCCGGTCACTTCACCTGCCGCATAGAGACCTGGGATCGCGTTGCCGTCTGTATCCAGTACATGACGGTCAACATCAACCTTCAGACCACCCATGGTATGGTGTGTAGACGGAGCCATCAGTCGAACAGTGAGCTCAGCGCCATCGAGATCATAAGTATCTGCGATATACTTGCCGGTCTCGTCCTTTTCGCAGTTGCCGATTGTACGGTTTGCGTTTGTCTTCTTGACGTCCGGATACTCCTCAGTCGCAGCGCCTGCGATTACAGCAGCGTCATAGTCTTCAATTGTCTTGCGTACAACAGCAGGATCCGCTTCGACACCGATCTTCTTGAACAGATCTGCGAGTCCGGCGATGTTTGTGCGATAGTAGCGGCCTTCATAGTCGCCTTCTGCCAGCTGCATCGGAGCCGGAAGTGCCTGTTCCTTATTGTAGATTTCAACGAATACGCCCTTTGTGCCATTGACTTCCATACCGTTGCGGAACTCAGCCAGAGACAGTACATCACGTTCAGAAGTTTCATCAACGAAACGCTTCCCGGTTGTCGGGTTGATCCATACGGCATAGTTGCCTGCACCGAACGCGAGGTTGCCGTTATCAACCCAGGAAATCGGCATCAGCTGTGTGAAATTCATACCGGTGACGGCAGCGCCTGCTGCTTCACCCATTGTGATGCCATCGCCCTGCAGAGAAGAACGGTTCGTTGTCTTGGTATTGGTTGTGAGATATTCGCTGTCCCAGTACTGGTTGTACTCGAGAACTTTATCAATGTTAGCTGCGAAACCGCCAGTTGTAAGGATAACGCCCTTATTGGCATGAATCGTAACCGGAGTGCCATTGAACTGTGTACCAGTTACACCGGTAACACGGCCATCTTCAACGATCAGATTTTCTGCGTCAGTACGAAGCAGCACCTGATTGTCTTTTGCGGTAGGGCTTGTCTTTGTGAGTGTGTTGAGCGGAGCCATGAAGTAGGTGCCCCAGCGGCCCGGATATTCAACGCCATCAATTTCAGCGCCTGCGAATTCATTTTCACGATACCAGAGTGCGCCAATCAGTGTCGGCTGTGTATCTTCAACAAACTTCGCACCCTGTTCTTCCAGCCATGGCTTGAGATCCTGACCATCCTTGATGAACTGGCTGACAAGATCATAATCACCATACATCCACTCGGACATATCAGCTGTCGGACGAAGTCCGCCATAGTATGTCTGGAAGATGTGCAGGTTGACGGTGGAGAACAATGTCACTTCGTTCGCACCGGCAGCGATCTTCTTGTCTGCCCATGCAAGATACTCTTTGATTTCCTTCTTGAGATCCTTGAGTGTCTGCAGGTATTCCTGATGTACACCATGCTTGGAGAGCTCAGCTGTATCGCCTGCGACAAATTCATGATCCTTGTAATAAGCTTCATCAAACGGTTCTTCGGACCAGTTTTCAATCAGACGGAGCTCATCCAGTGTATTGATGTTTTCAACTACCTTGTTATAAGTATTGCCATCAAAACCAACACCCGTAGTCGCATCCGGATCGTTCGGATCCCATACCAGATACGGCATTACCGACTGATACTGACCGCCGGAGACAAGTGTATTTCCGCCGATTTCAGCGTTCTTTTCAATGACACATACGGTGTTGCCGTCCTGTGCAGCCTGTGCTGCTGCAGCCATGCCGGCTCCACCTGCACCAACGACGACTACGTCAAAGGTCTGATCGATCGGATCACCAGCTTCAATCTTGACCGTATTTTTCTTGAAACCATCCAGATCGGAAGCCCCTGCCTTTTCAGCCGCATCCGCAACTGCGTTCTTAAGTGCGAGAGAGGTGAATGTAGCGCCAGAGACAATGTCTACGCCGCTTCCGTTCGCTTCAATCATCTCATCAATCAGAATGTCATATGCGACTGTTCCGACATGTTCGGTTTCAACCGACTCTGCAACTTCAATGGACTCAATGCCATCTTCCTTAAATGTAACATCTACTTTAACCGGGCCATTGTATCCGGTGCTTTCACCGGTATACTTGCCTGCGGTATAAGTGACCGGCACATTCTCGCCTGTGGAAGCTGCGCCTTCTCCCAGAGATTCCGGATCAACCCCTGCAGACTCCAAGGCCGCCTTGGCCGCATCAATAATTGCCTGCGATGTAATTGTCGCGCCACTTACGGTATCAACTTTCAAAGACTGCGCGTCAACGATTTCACCCGGTACTGTCTCAATTGCCGGATCAGAAATACCTGCAGTTTCCTGATGGTCGGTAACCTTGACTTCCTTGATTGCGTCAGAAGTCAGTGTCACTTCAACAGTGACATCTCCGTTTTTACCCGGAGCTTTGCCTGTGTAGGTTCCAGCAGGAAATCTGCCTTCACCGCCTGTGTTCTGAGCCGGAGAACAATTCGCAAGTCCCAGCATAGCAGAAACACAGAACAGGCCAACAATGCCTAATCTATTTGTTTTCATAAGTTTCCCTTCCCTTATAATTGATTTATAAACTCTGTATCAATTACAGAGTCAAGATATATTGTTAAAAAATTAACAGGTGAATCGTATGCACGTAAAAGAACTCGCTGATATAACCGGCGTCAATATTGAAACCATCCGTTCCTATCGGAAAGCTGGATACCTAAATCCCAGCCAGCGTTCAAATGGTTATTACGACTATGACATGGAATCGCTGATCACATTGTTGTGGATCCGCAAACTGCGCGGCTACACCATGTCGATGGATCAGATTCATCAGTATTTCTACTCTGCCGATCCTGAGGAACTGCTTGAGATCCTTTCTGACCGCAGAAAGTATATTCTGGATGAAATCGCAGCCAGGGAACTCTCTGTGCGCTTTATTGATCTTGAGACGCGTCATATCAAGGAAACCATGTCCAACAATCTTTCCGGTGCCGAGATGATGCAGTCCATCGATGACAAGATTGATATTTATTCCCTTCAGAACCGCTCGGAACGGTTTCAACAGCTGCAGTTCAGCATGACCCCGACGCTGCGCATTCCTCAGAAGATTCTCAATGGTCCGATTACCGATGAAACGATACCGGTTCAGATCGGTCTTGGCACATATCAGTACATCCTTGATGAACATGATTTCAAGCGCCCTGACGATGCGGTCATTGTGCCAAACGGACTGAATATCACGCAAGTCATAATTCTGAATGATTTCCGTGAACTATCCATCCGTGATCTCGAACCGATGATGACCTATGCCAAAGTGAACAAACTCCGCTTTCTCAGTGATACGACTGGTTATCTCATGCGAATTGAAATGAAGCACAATAAAACGTATTTTCATTTCCGCATACGCTCCTGCGTTCAGAAAAATGCGATCAAAGATCCGGTCGTATTAGCCCATTCCCGGCGATAAAAAACGACGCCGCAAAAAAAGAAGCAGCTTTTGCACTGCTTCCTGATACTTCTGATCAGAGTTCTGCTTTAATCCGCTGAATCATATCCTCATATTCTTCCGGAGTGAGGAATTTTTTGCCTGGGTTCATCTCAAACACGCCGCCCCATTCATATTCATCTTTATACTTAGGTACAAGATGCATATGCAGGTGACATCCGGTATCGCCATACGCTCCATAATTCAGTTTATCCGGTTTGAACGCTTTGTGAATTGCCACAGCAGCTCTGTTCACATCCGCGAAAAACGCATTTCTTTCTTCTTCCGAAATATTAACAATCTCACTGACATGATCTTTATACGCAACAATGCAGCGGCCCGGGTGGCTTTGTTCCTTAAAGAGAATCAGTGTACTGACGCTGAGATCACAGATATAGATTCCAAACTTATCCAGTAATTCACCGCGCATGCAGTAACCGCAATTTGTATCTTTCATCATTTTCCTCCATTATCGTTTGATATCGTAATTCATGTTCATCAGGTTGCGGATCGTCTCCACATCATCCGTGATGTTTCCATCGCCATGGATCGTATGCTTGATCACACTGCTGGCAACAGCGAAGTTGGCCATATCCATTGGCTTATATCCGTTCATCATGGCATAAATCAGACCGCTGGCGAAGGCATCACCGCCGCCGACCCGGTCCAGAATGTTAAAGGTGAAGAGCTTGCTTTCATAGGTATGGTTTTCATACCAGATATACGCCTTCAGGCTGTTCTCGCTTCCGGTATAGGCATAGCGTACATGACGGGCAATACACTTCAGATTCGGATACCGTTTTGCGAATGCCTGAAATACTTCATCCTGCTGTTCGTAATCCGGCTGCAGCGGAACGCCATCTTTAACATCGCCCTTGCTGTAATCTTCCTCATCCTTCCAGAGATGATACGGTTCAATGCCGAGCAGTACATCCACATATGGCAAACACTTTGTGCAGAAATCTCTAGCCTCTTCCCAGGTCCATAAGGTGCTTCGATAATTGCCGTCAAAGCTTACCGTCATCCCTTTTTCTTTTGCTTTCTGAAGGCAAGCAAGGATGAATTCCCCGCAGCTTTCCGATAAGGTCGGCGTAATGCCACTGAGATGCAGCCAGTCAAATCCCTCCAGCAAGGTGTCGAGATCCACTCTGGAAAAATCATATTCGGAAATCGCACTATGCTTACGGTCATACGTAACTTTGCTTGGACGGATTCCATAACCTGTTTCCAGATAGTAGGTGCCAAGACGGTGACTCGGTGTTTCCTCCGGTGTACTGAGAATTACCGGTGTGCAGTGCACATCATTACTGCGCAGCATACGAACTGCACTCTTGCCAAGACTGTTGTTCGGTACCACGGTAAAAAACGTACTGTCGATGCCAAGGTTTGCCAGCGCCAGAGCAATGTTGGCCTCACTGCCGCCATAGCTGACTTCAAAGCTGGTCGCGACCCGGATCTTTTCGTAGTTCGGAGGGGTCAGTCTCAACATGATTTCTCCAAAGGTAATGAACTTCGGAGAATTCATCCCTTTGAGCAACGGATTAGAATGTTCCATAAATTTCCTCACTGCACAGGTCATCCTGTGCTTCTTTAAGCAAAATATACCACACTTTTATTTCTGTGCCCGCCCGGTAACAAAAAGGAGCAGTAATTTGCTCCTTTGTATTACTTCAAATGCCAGATTTCATGGTTGTAATCGTTGATCGTGCGGTCGCTGGAGAAGAAACCGGAACGCGCAATGTTAACCATCATCATACGTGTCCATTTGCCGCGGTCCGTATAATCGTAGATTGCTGTTTCCTTTGTGCTGCAGTAGCTTTCCAGATCCAGAAGCGTCATGAACCAGTCTTTGTTCTTCAGGTTGTCCTGAAGATCTCTCAGCATGGATTCATTGCCGATTTTCAGCATTTTTTCTGAAGTGATGAAATCCACAGCATTGCGGATACTTTCGCTGCGGTTGTAGAAATCAATCGCATGATATCCGTTTGTATTGTAGAGGTTGATAACCTCATCGGAACTGCAGCCGAACGTATAAATATTTTCAAGGCCGACCAGATCACGGATCTCCACATTAGCGCCATCGTTTGTGCCAAGTGTCACCGCGCCGTTTAACATGAACTTCATGTTGCCAGTACCGCTTGCCTCCTTGGAAGCCAGTGAAATCTGTTCGGAAATATTCGCTGCAGGAATAATTGCCTCTGCTTTGGCAATGTTATAGTTCTGTAACATAACAATCTTCAGGTACTTGGATACTTCCGGATCGTTATTGATCAGTTCCTGGAGGCAGAGAATGAGATGAATCACATTCTTCGCCATGATATAAGCCGGCGCAGCTTTACCGCCAAAGATTACGGTGATTGGAACCGGCGGAAGGATGCCTGCTTTAATGCGCTGATACTGATAGATAATGCCAAGGGCATTCATCTGCTGGCGCTTGTACTCATGCATGCGTTTGACATGAATGCAGAAGACGCTGTTGGGATCCAGTTCGATTCCTTCTTTTTCCTTAATATACTCAGCGGCCTGAACCTTCTTCAGACGTTTGATTTCCGCAAGACGGTTTAATGCACCTTCATCATTATGGAAATACATCAGGCGTTCCAGTTCCCGCTCGTTGTGCTTCCAGTCTTCACCAATGAGCTCTGTAATGAACTCTGTCAGTTCCGGGTTGCTGTGCATCAGCCAGCGACGGAATGTAATACCATTCGTCTTGTTGTTGAACTTGCCTGCGTAAACATTGAAGAACGGACGCAGCTCCTGATTCTTGAGAATCTCTGTATGCAGGGCAGCGACACCGTTTACGCTGTGACTGTAATGCATATCCATTCGCGCCATATGCACTCTTCCCTGATCATCAATAATGTTCAGCTCACGATTGTCATTGTAAGCACAGACTGCCGCATAATCGAGGCCGCCGATAATCGGCATCAGCTGCGGTACAACCTGGTTCAGGTAGTCCATCGGCCACTTTTCCAGGGCTTCCGCAAGAATCGTATGGTTGGTATATGCACATACGCCTGTTACGATTCCGGCCGCTTCCTTGAAGGATAATCCTTCACGGATCAAAAGCCGGATCAATTCCGGAATAACGAGAGACGGGTGCGTATCGTTGATCTGGATTGCCACATGGTCTGCCATGCGGTGAAGGTCATGCCCCAGATCCTTCTGTTCCTTAATGATCATCTGGGCCGCGTTGCTGACCATGAAGTACTGCTGATAAATACGAAGCAGCTGACCGTTCTTATCGGAATCATCCGGATACAGGAACAGTGTCAGGTTCTTTTCAATATCTGTCTTATCAAAATCAATACCGTTTTTTACGATGGATTCATCTACCGTATCCAGATCGAAGAGATGCAGCTTGGTATGGCCCTTGCCAAAACCCACAACATCCATGTCATACATGCGGGAATGAACAATCTTGTCTCCAAACTGCACCGGAAATGTGACATCGGTCTTTGTAAGCCAGCCTTTTTCACTCAGCCACTGATCCGGTATTTCTACCTGTCGATTATCCTCGAACTTCTGCTTGAATAAGCCAAAGTGGTAACGAAGACCTACGCCATCCCCCGGAAGATCCAATGTTGCGATGGAATCCAGAAAACATGCCGCAAGCCGGCCAAGGCCGCCGTTGCCAAGAGACGGCTCCGGTTCACAGTCTTCAACTGCCGCAAGACTCTTTCCGTTTTTATTCAGCAGGGAACGTACTTCTTTAAAAATACCAAGGTTGATCAGATTTCTTCCCAGCTGACGTCCTGTCAGAAATTCTGCTGAGATATAATACAGTTTTTTATTGCCCGTTGTTTCTTCACGCGCACGAATCAGTTCTTTTGTAATATCGAGCAATGCATCGTAGAGCTCTTCATCTGTTGAATCTGCAACCGCCTTCCCAAGTCGGTTCACAATTTTTTCTTCAATCATGTAATTCCTCCCCTATCCAGTTGTAAACGTTATCGGAAACGTTTACAATGATGTTGCGCAGTTTATATAAACGTATATTTATATAAAGCAACGCATACAATACACTGTTTTTCATAAAAAAGAAAGGCTTATTATGAAGAAATCGATTGGAATCCTTATGCCTGTTTCCGCCCTTCCGAACCGTTTCGGATCTGGAGATTTTGGACCGGATGCCTATAAGTTTGTAGATCACATTAAAAAAGCTGGTTTTCAGATCTGGCAGATTCTGCCGCTGAACCCGCTTGGATACGGCAACAGCCCATACCAGCCGTTCTCATCCTTCGCGATGGATGAGATTTATCTTTCGCTGGATTATTTAATTAAAGATGGACTGCTGGATGAAGCGCCGGACTATAACAAATATGAAGAAGCAGTCGATTATGAAGCTGCCAAAGCATTCCGTCACGCTTATCTGATCAAGGCATTTGAGCGTTTCACTCCAACAGAAGACTATAAGCAGTGGGTGAAACAGCAGAAATGGCTGAAGAGTTATGAGCTGTTCATGACCTTTAAGGAAGCCAATAAAATGCGGACATGGAATGAGTGGCCGGCCGCCATGCGTGATTACCCGGAACTGAAGCAGGTGGATCTGAAGCCATATCGCAGTGTCATTCAATACCATCGTTTCATTCAGTATTATCTGTTCAAGCAATGGTCCGCGCTCAAAGAATACGCAAATAAAAAAGGCATTCTGATCATGGGTGATATCCCATTTTATGTCGGCCTTGACAGCGGTGACTGCTGGGGAAGCCGTTCCAATTTCCTGCTGGACAAAAAAGGCAGGCCCCGCTTTATAGCCGGTGTTCCACCGGATTACTTTTCCGATCTTGGCCAGCGCTGGGGGAACCCAATCTATGACTGGTCGTTTATGGAAAAAGATCATTTCAAGTTCTGGCTCAACCGTCTGAGTTATAACAAGAACCTGTTTGATATCATTCGTCTGGATCACTTCCGTGCATTCGATACCTACTGGAAGATTCCCGCTTCCTGTCCGACTGCGATTGAAGGTGAGTGGATCGAAGCGCCCGGTTACCAGTTCTTCGATATCCTTTATAAAAACTATCCGGATATCAGTATTATTGCGGAAGATCTGGGTGATCTGCGCGAGCAAGTAGATATTCTTCGTGATCATTACCACCTGCGCGGCATGAACGTTCTGCAGTTTACCTTTCAGATCGATTCTGAAAACACCGTCACACCTCACAGTGTCGCCTATACCGGAACGCATGACAACGAAACGATTGCCGCATGGTATCAGAAAAAATCCCCTTCTGAAAAACGTCAGATCAGAAACTGGTTTAAGCAACATGGCTTTATGGGAAAGGACCTGACGGATCAGTTCCTGCAGTTTGCCCTGCAGTGCGGCGCAGACACTGTAATCATTCCAATGGCAGACTGGCTTGGTATTGGCAAGGAAGGAACGATCAATCGTCCTGGCACGATTGGTTCACCAAACTGGGAGTGGCGCCTGCCCTCTCTGGAACCATTTGAACAGAAAGAAACCAGAATCCGCGAGATGATTTCCGCATCCCGCTGACCCTCGTGATGCACATGTCCATGCATGTGCATTTCTTTTTATTTATTCTGCAGATGTAATAAAATAGCTTCGTTTGAGGAACAGCACATATGTCTATTCTGATTGAATTGTTAAAATCTCTGGTTTACGGCGTGATTCAGGGAATCACGGAATGGCTTCCAATCAGCAGCACCGGTCATCTGATCCTGCTGAATACCGTCATGCCGTTAAATCTGTACCCGGACGCATCCGCAAATCTTGCATTCTGGAATATGTACAAAGTTGTCATTCAGCTTGGATCCATTCTTGCGGTTATCGCAGCTTTCCACTCAAAACTCTGGCCGTTTGATCCAAAGCGCAGTCAGGCCAGACAGAAACAGATTATTCGTCTCTGGCTGCTGATCCTGATCGCCACGATTCCAGTAGGTATCATTGGCTTTCTGCTCAATGACATCATTGATGAAAAACTGTCTACGCCAGCAGTTGTCGGAGTAACACTGCTGATCTACGGCATCATCTTCATTCTGGTAGAACAAAAGCCAAAAGCACCTGTCATCAACAGTACAGCTGAAATTACGCCAAAGGCCGCGGTTATCACCGGTCTGTTTGAATCACTGGCTCTGATTCCGGGCACCTCCCGTTCAGGTTCAACGATTATCGGCTCCCTTCTGCTGGGAATGAACCGTCCGACCGCAACCGAGTTTTCGTTTTATCTTGCCATACCGGCGATGATCGGAGCTTCTTTACTGAAGCTGGTTAAAATGAAGATTACACTTGGATTGTCTGGAATACTGGTTCTGCTTGTAGGAATGGCATCGGCATATATCGTATCGGTTGTTGTCCTTCGCAGTCTGCTTCGCTATGTTCGCAAAAACAGCTTCCGCCTGTTTGGCGCCTATCGCATCATCCTTGGTTTACTGATTCTGATTCTCGCTTTGATAGGGGCCTTTCCGGAAGGGATAGGAGTTTAAATTATGGGTACTACTACCATTACATTAACCGGGCTTTTCATGGAAGGCCTGCTTTCCTTCTTTTCGCCCTGCATTCTTCCATTGATTCCGCTTTATATCGGATATCTCACGGCCGGCTATGACAGTAGCGACCCCAAACATCGTTTACGGACCTTTTTGAATACCTTCGCATTTGTCCTTGGCATCTGCACGGTATTTATTGCGGCGGGACTTGGCAGCACCGCTCTGCAGAAATTCTTTCAGACCTACACGATTCAGTTTCAGCTGATCGGCGGTTTTCTGCTCATCGTTCTGGGATTAATGACACTGGGAATCGTACATATCCCGCTTCTGGAACGCGATTATCGCTTCTCCTTCTCTACATCTGGCAAGACTTCATTTCTGAAAGCTTATGTCATGGGCTTCTGCTTCAGCTTCGCCTGGAGCCCCTGCATCGGCCCGCTGTTAGCCTCTGCGATTGTTCAGGCCGCTTCTGCCCCCACAAAACTTGTCGGGCTTCTGTATCTTGGGGCGTATTCGCTTGGCTTTATTCTTCCATTTCTGATTGTTGGTCTCTTTGCGGATACCGTTCTGAACTGGATCAAGAATCATAAAACAGTTGTGAAATATACCGGATGGCTTGGCGGGGCCGTCGTCACCGGTGTAGGCATCTATATGCTGGTCCAGGCTAATACCAATATTCTTGCCCTTCAGAAATCAACAGCAGCACCCTCTGTTGCGGTGAGCGGTGCGGAAAACAATGCGGCTGTAATCCAGGAAGGTGCACAGGATACACCAGATTCGGATACCCGGCCAGATGCCGAGAAATACAACTTCACGCTCAATGACAGTGAAGGAAATCCCCACAGTCTTACCGATTATGTGGGCAAGCCATTGTTGCTGAACTTCTTTGGCACCTGGTGCAGTTACTGCAATATGGAACTGCCTTCTCTTCAGAAAGTAGCAGACAACGGTGAGATAGAGGTTGTACTTATCGCCGCTCCATATCTCAACAATGAAGGTGATATTTCCTATGTTGAGCAGTATATGAAAGATGCAGGCTATCACTTCACGATTCTCTACGACGAAAACTATGATGTCACCCGCTCATATGGCATATCGGGATATCCAACCACCTTTGCGATGAACAAAGATGGCTCCTTCCTGGGTTATATGCCCGGATACATGCCGGATGAGGTTCTGGATCAGGTTGTCGCCCAGCTTACCGAGAAGAAATAAAAAATATATA